>CAZTDJ010000009.1:2934-6946 GCA_964612835.1 Candidatus Woesearchaeota archaeon | reverse complement strand
TGGTCTATCAGCGAAGCAGCCCTGAATATTCCCATCTCATCTCTAGCAAGTATTTCATCTCAGGGATTGAGGAGGGAAAACCAACAGACGGATATATCGCGAAGGCATTTGCCCAAAGGGTCATCAAGAATATCACGTATATCATCAGCATTGAGCCAGCAGGAAGCTCCTATTATGGAACCTCTCAAAATCCAGGAGACGTGACCATCACTAAATATTTTACCTTGGGGAACAGAAGCGGGATTATTGACGCAACGCTGTACCTCTCCCTTCATCTGGGGCAGACAGAGGCAGATTGGAATGTTGTCAATCTTAATGGCTTGTGCATGATTAACAGAGACAGCCTTGACTTTGCAAGCGGTGAAGGAGTCTTTGACAAAAAAACAGTAACCAATTGTTTTGTTGACGGAACCAACCAGATTACGTTCGTGCTGAAGAATACAGGGTATCAGGGCCATATCCATCCAGGAACGCGGCTGGTGATTACCCAGACTCTTGAAAGCGGCCCTGCTTTTTTTGGAGAGACAACAAATGAGAGATATTATTTTCCGAACGTGGTGGGTACAGAAGGAGGAGGAAACGCGAAGAGCGGGGCATGGAGCATCCTTCCTTTTTACATTCCTGAAAACGCGCTGAATTATTCTGTTGCTGTTCATGTCGCGGGAAGGGATATTGATGACACGCAGGGAAATCAGCAGTTTGACTCTGCGTGGAACGGAAAGCTGAAGATGGAGGATTATGATTACATGATTTTCCTGAATAATGTCTCTCCGCTTGATGCTGATGATTCCCCCTCTTCTTCCCCCAGCTATGCGTATGCCATGGATGCCCTTCAATCGTTTGTAAAAAAAGGGACAAACGTGCTCTCAGTGTATTTTAATAATTATGGAGATGAGCGCTGGGGCAGAGGCAATACCCAGATTTATTCCAACCTGTGAGTGACGCGGCTGGATCTTCGTATGTTGATGTGACTTATACCCTGAATAGAAGCGACGCGGCGTACGGCGCGATAGAGATTACGGCAGTGAAAGAGTTTGGAGGAGCGCAGGCGAGCAGCATTGAGGGAAATTTTAGTTTTCCAGAAGAGTCCATTGGGATTGGGAACGTCTACGCGCACATTGTTCAGCGCTTCTCCGCGATTATCGAGCCGCATTCTGATATTGTGCGAGTCTATGCTGGCCAAACCTCCCCTGCCTCCAACCTTGTGTATGAAACTCCTGTTTCTCGGGCAACCCCCAGCAAGATCTCTATCCCTCAAACGTATTTGGATGATTCAGAGCTCGCGACAAATTATATCCGCGTCACGGAAAATAATCCTGGTGATAATCTCCACCCCGCGACAGCAGTGGAGTACAGCTTTTTCATCCTTTCCTTTGTTCCATACGGGAAAGTCTTCGCGAACCTCTCAGACGCCCAGACAGACGCGTATGTCAGGCTGAATGAGACATTGGGGAGTTTCGCGGAGGGGCTTGATATTGAGCTTCAGACAAATAAGATCAAGAATGTCCCCAGTATGATCGGGCCTATGTTAGTCGAGGTGAGAGTATGGGCATGAACAGAAAGGGTTTTTTCACTCTTCTCGCGATTGTTATTCTGGGATATTTCATCCTCTCTCTCTCCTTTCAAACTTCTTATGAGGAACTGGAGCGGATTCATGTGATCAAATTACGGGTGGGGGCAATGGACAACTTTTTGAAGGGGGTTGAAAGGGACATCTCCCGCTCCCTGTACATCTCTGGATTTCGCGCGGCAATAGCAGTCAATGAATATGTCGTGAACAATGGGGAATTTCTTGCGGATCCGCAGGGAGCGATCAGTGAACTCATGATGAACGGCAGTTTGTTGGGAAATGCGAGCGTTCTTATGGAAAACCAGACCATTCCTTTTTGGCTGGTGAAAATAGACGAGAGCGCGCAGGATTTAGGGCTTTCCCTTTCCATTGTTTCAAATAATATCCAGGTTTCCCAGTTCACTCCCTTCTCCATCTTAATCATGGGAAATTTCTCTCTTCTCTTGAATGACACCACTAAATATGCCGCCTCTTTTCAGGTTCAAAAAGAAATCAGCGCGGAAGTGAGCATCCAGGATTTTGAGGATCCCTTGTATGTCGTTGAGACCAATGGAAAAATAAGGAGAACAATTGTGCCAACCCCCTTTGCGTCATGGGGCATCGCAAATTTGCAATTGCATTACGCAAATGGAACTTACAGGGCAACACCCACTGCACCCAGCTTCATGAAAAGGCTCGCGGGCAGCACAGCCGCTGATTTGAATGGCATAGAAACATTGGTGGACACAAATCAGCTCATCGCGAATGGGATCCCTGTTTCCCAAAATCCTCCGTCATCAGTGGATTACCTCTACTGGAAAAATAATCGTGATGAGCCTATATGCAGCGTCACCGGAATCACAGACGCGGGAAACTCCTTTTTCAGGCTGGATGAAAGCCATTCAGAAAGTTACGACGTGGAGGCGCAGGAGTATGGATGCACTGGTTGAATTCACTTGAAAAAGAATTGATTTCCTGTTCAAAAATTTGTTAAGAAAAAATTACATCTGTTAAAAATTGTTTACATTAACAATGCAGTTTTTGGAGTGATTACTTCCATACATTTTGATAAAGGGAGAGTTCTTGAACAGATTCTGATAAAAATTCTTTAAAAATTTAGAAAGATTTTCAACTAGTCACTACTAAAAAATGAGCAAAGTTTAAATATAAGGAGGGTATACTAAAAACCATAAAGTTTGGAGGTTAAAAAATGAAAAACTTAACGCAAACATTGACAGAAGTTTATGAAGGTTTTAAATTAAGAAAGGAGAAGAAGAGGCTCGAGGAATTTGTTGATTCAATGGGGGGTTTTACGCTGATGTGCGTGTATGGGGAGAATAAAAAAAATTTGCCATGCGCGTGCGGGTGTTCAGAATGCTATACTGAGAGGTTTCCAGCTCTGCCCGGCTGTGGTATGCCGACGTTTAGTAATGAAGAGCAGCAGAAACTAAAAGGATTAATCCAACAAGAACCGCGATTCGCAAAAAAGACTAATGAGTGGGGATTTGGTACAACGGAAGATATACTGGTAGATTATAGGTATGGTGAAACTATTAAGATATATACTGATATTTTAGGTAATAAAATAGATGTTAAATATGGTATTCATGGAACAGAGCATAAAGAAGAATCATGTATAACTCTTGACACTATGAACAAAAAGAAGAATGGAAGCGGGGGTTGTGGTGGATATTAAAATGGATGATGAAGTAATATTTAAAACAAAAGGGGATAGAGATAGAAAGGAAGAAGCAAGGTTAAAATATCAAAAAAATATAGAAATCTTTAAAGAATATGAGAAGAAATGTAATGATTGGAAAAAGGTTCATTTTTTCTACCTTAAAATAATAGAAGAAGATACAACCTTAGAAGAGGCAATAAGTTATTTTATTGATATATGCAAAACACTTATAACCGCCATGGATACTAAAAAAATACCTTTTAGTAAAGGGGGATTTGTGGAAAAATTATTTGATGACTTTCCATTCCATTATACCGACAAAGTTTATGATATGTTTGATGGTGAACTCTATGGAATTGCTGAATTATTTGGTTGCTTAAAGGATGAGGAAGATTTTGCCAATCTCAAGAAAGAATTCGAAACATTCCTTAAAAAATATGGAAGTCTATTAAGTAGATAGAAAGACTTTACAAATGAAAAAATGAAAAAAATGGGGAGGTTACTACTAAATAAACCATATGCGATAAGGATAGAAATTAAAAAATAAAAAAATAAAATAATGACTAAGGGAATTATTCAGGTTCAAAGGATAGATAAGTATTTCGAAGGAGACTACGAGTTCGCGGAAGAGGGAATTGAAAAAGATGGCAAGCCAAGCTTTACTGTTTCAGTACGCCAGCAAAAGGAGATTCTTACGAGATTTACCTCCTGTTTAAGGATATGCGGGAGTTTGACGAATTTATCGCTTCTTTGCGAGAACAGATTAGGGAGTAAATTTCTAA
>CAZTDJ010000009.1:0-2887 GCA_964612835.1 Candidatus Woesearchaeota archaeon | reverse complement strand
TAGAATATCAAGGGCGCATTGGCGATAAAAACAAAATGAAAGTAGTAATCTATTCAACGGAAGGAGAACAAAAGAAGCTCTTGGAAGGAAACTATTCCTATGCTGAAGGAGAAAGCCGGCAGGAAAATAAGCCCGCATTTTTCATTTCAGTGTATGGGGAAAATTCCTTTGAGATTCATTTTATAGCGGAAAGAGTTGAAGAAATAGACGAGCTGATAGGAAATCTGCAGGAAATAAGAGACAATTTTGGTTATGCGAAGAAGACCGTGAGAAAATAGAGAATTTATCACTCACGCGGCTCTATAAAGTTAATTATTTTATTTGAATATTATTTAATGGGAATATAACAAAAAAGGATTATTCAAAGAAACAAACAAAAAAAAGTCAGGCGACTACAAAAGTAGAAAAAAGCAGTCACCTAAAAAAAGATGAAAAAATCCCCGCTCCTGGCAGGGAAGGTACTTTTTGAAAAATTTGTAACGGTTTTGCTTGGCAATAAAGATTATCCATAAACAAAGGATAGCACCTTGTGGGATGAGGATGTCGGTCCAATCTCGAAATCTTTATATATGATTTTTCCTGTTGTATTAAAATCATGTACTCTTTCAAGGAAGTCGAGGAATCCGTATTAAAATTCTGGGAAAAGGAATCGATCTATAAAAAAGCAGTCGAGAAGAACAAGAAAGGAAAGCCCTTCTATTTCCTCCAAGGGCCACCGTACACGTCTGGAAGATTGCATATGGGCCACGCATGGAACAATTCGCTGAAAGATATCCTGCTCCGGTACAAGCGGATGAACGGCTTCAACGTCTGGGACAGGGCGGCGTATGACATGCATGGCCTTCCAACAGAGCATAAAGTCCAGCAAGAACTTAACTTAAAAACAAAAGAGGAAATACTTGCCTATGGAGTCAAAAACTTCGCAAAAGCATGCTACGATTTCTCAACAGAAAAGGCAGCATTGATGAGCAAGGATTTATGGAGATTAGGAATATGGATGGACTACAAGAACGCTTTGCTTCCTGTTAAAAATCAGTTCATCGAAGGAGTCTGGTGGCTCGTAAAAAAGGCAGAGGAAAATAACCGGCTGTACAAAGGAAAAAGAACATTGAGCTGGTGCGCAAGCTGCAGTACCGCGCTCGCGAAGCACGAGCAGATTTACAAAGAGCTTACGGAAGATTCCATTTTCGTAAAATTCAAGATACAAGGAAAAAAGAATGAATACCTGATTATTTGGACAACAACTCCCTGGACACTCGCATTTAACCTCGCGGTTATGGTCAACCCAGAAATGGATTATGTCAGGGCAAAAGTGGATGGGGAAGTGTGGTACCTGGCGAAAGGATTGGTCGGGCCCTTTGTCCAAAGCGTTCTCAACAAGAAGTATAAGATTGTTGAAGAGATGAAAGGGGAAAAAATGGAAGGCATGGAGTATGAGCATCCCTGGTCAGAAGACATACAAGAATTCCAGAAGATAAAAAAAGCCCATCCAAAAACACACACGGTTGTGTTGTCAAGCGAGTATGTTTCATTGAAGGCAGGAACAGGCTTAGTCCATTGCGCGCCGGGATGCGGTCCAGAAGATTTTGAGGTGGGCCATAAAAATAATATCCCTCCCTACAACGCGATTGATGAGAACGGAATTTTTTCAGAGTCCATGGGGAAGTTCGCAGGATTTCAGGCAAAAAAGGATGATTTCAAGTTTATTGAGTTATTAAAAAGTAAAAACGCGCTTGTTGCGATGACTGAAGTGCAGCATGATTACGCGCATTGTGAACGGTGCAAGAATCCTGTGGTCTTCCGAGTTACCGAGCAATGGTTTTTCAAGGTTGAGGATTTAAAGGAGAGCATGCTCGCGGCAAACGGGAAGATACACTGGGTTCCTGAAGCAGGAAAAAACGCATTTGACTCCTGGCTGAAAAATTTAAGGGACAACTCCATCACCAAGCAGAGATTTTGGGGAGTGCCGGCGCCTATCTGGGTTTGCACCAAATGCAATTATTATATTGTCGTGGGTTCTGTAGAAGAGCTGAAGCAGTTCACAAAGGATATCCCTGAAAACCTGCACAAGCCGTGGATTGATGAAGTGATGTTTAGCTGCAGGTGCGGCGGGGAGATGAGAAGGAACCCTGATGTTCTTGATGTGTGGATTGACGCTGGCTCTATTTCATGGAATTGTTTGGATTATCCCAAACGGAAAGATCTGTTTGAGAAGTTATTCCCTCCTGATTTTATTTTGGAGGCAAAGGAGCAGGTTCGCGGATGGTTCAACTTGTTGATGGTTTCCTCTTTTGTCGCCATGGACAAGCCTTCTTTCAAAAATGTGTACATGCACGGGATGCTGACAGATGTGGAAGGGGTGAAGATGAGCAAGAGTTTGGGAAATGTAATTTCTCCCTATGAGATGATTGACAAATTTGGAGCAGACACGCTGAGGTATTACATGTGCTCAACTGCTGCGGGAGAGGATATCAGCTTCAGCTGGGAAGAGGCGAAACTCAGGTACAAGAACCTGTCCATCTTATGGAATATCCACCAGTATCTTTTGGATTATTCGAAAGGCGCGCACGTAAAAGAAAAAATCCCGCTGAACAAACTCAAGATAGAGGACAAATACATTCTTTCAAAACTGCACTCCGCGATCAAGAACATAACCGCCCTTTACGAAACGTATGAGATTGACGCAGCAAATGATCTTGCAGCAGGTATTTTCCTTGAGTTGAGCAGAACTTATATCCAGCTGACGCGGGAGAGGATCAATGACGAGGACGAAAAGGAGGCTGTTCTCGCGGTGATTTTTCATGTTCTTCGTAAAACCCTCAAGCTTTTTTCAGTCGTCGCTCCGTAAAAAAAAAAAAAAATATATCAGAACCTGAAGGGGCATTTC
>CAZTDJ010000008.1:11039-13434 GCA_964612835.1 Candidatus Woesearchaeota archaeon | reverse complement strand
TGATTTGCAAGCCGTTCTCAGTTATGTTTATTTTATTATACATATGTATTATTTAGAATACAGCTACTATTTAAATCTTTTTGTTTTCGTTTCGGAAGCCTCTACCCGGCCAGAGCATCCGCCATCTAGCAGTCAAACATGACCTCTACAAATTAAACAACACAAATAAGACGAAGACTATTTAAATCCTTTAATTTCTTTTTGTATCATGGTTTTAGAGGAGTTGGTTGGCCCTAAAAAAGCAGAGAAAAATCTTTTATATGCGCTCCTGCTCGGCATTATTTATAGCTCCGTTGCCCTTTTTTTAAGCCTCTGGATTTTCGGTGGCCAGGCAACGCTTGTGATGGTGTTCCTCACGGTTATCGCTTCCATGCCTCTGGTTCATAAAATTCTCGTGATGGAGGAAGGAAGGAACATGAGGGAAATATTCCTCTTAAAAGAGCATGGGCGGGCGTTATCCTTTTTTATCATGCTTTTCATCGGGTTTATCATTGGTTTTAGCTTTTGGTTTATTGTTCTCCCCGCCCCCACAACGCAGCAGGTTTTTAGCTCTCAACTTTCCACGATCTCCGCCATCAACAGCAAAATTGCAGGCAATGTCGTGATGTCCGAGTACTTTATGCCTATTTTAACCAATAATCTTAAAGTGCTGTTTTTCACCCTTCTCTTCTCCCTTTTTTATGGAGCAGGAGCCATCTTTGTCCTCGCGTGGAACGCCTCTGTTATATCAGCCGCAATTGGAACCTTTATCAGGAATAATATCGGTGCGTATGCAGGAGCTGTGGGGTTTTCAAAGGTCGCGGCCCATTTCACGATTATCACAGGGGGGGTTTTGCGATACATGACCCATGGGATTTTTGAGATCGTCGCCTATTTCATGGCTGGCTTGGCAGGAGGGATCATCTCTCTCGCTATTATCCGACACAGGCATAACCTTAAAAAGATGAAAAAGGTTTTGATAGATTCAATCGATCTCACCATCCTCGCGATAGCGGTTCTTATTGTCGCCGCGTTTGTTGAAGTGTTCGTGACGCCCGCATTATTTTAAACCATGGAAAAAGAAATCCAGGAACGAAAAGAAAAACTGCTGCGCTTCTTCAAAGAAAGAAAAGGGCTGATTCCAGGGATTGTTGCGGTCCTCATCGCGCTCTTCGGATTTTCCATACGAACAAGAAACTGGAACCTGATTAACGCGAAGTATCCAATGGACCCTGACGCGAACTTAGTATTGCGGTATGTCAAAGAGGTATTAGAACACGGAAGGCTTTTCGATTTTGATCCGATGAGGTATTATCCAGTGGGATTTGATGGGACAACAGAATTCAAGGTTTTGTCTCACGCCATTGTGTACTTATACAAATTCCTTCATTTCTTTGATTCCGCGATCACCATAGAATGGACGCATATCGTGTACCCTGCATTCGCTTTTTTAATCGCGGCGATCTTCTTCTATCTTTTTGTCAAAAGAATTTTTGGTTATCAGATCGCGTTGATTTCCACGTTTCTTCTGGGGGTTGTTCCGACATTCCTCTTCAGAACGCTGTCTGGTGTTTCTGACAAAGAAGCCCTTGCGACCATCTTCATGTTCATGGGGCTGTATTTCTATTCTGTCGCTATCCAGGAAAAAAATCTAAAAAAGAATGCCCTTTTTGGGGTTCTCGCGGGAATTTCAACAGGACTAATGGGGATGGTATGGCAAGGGGTAAATCTCCTCTTCCTGAGCATGGGCGCATATGCGGTTATCATGCTTCTCTTTGATAAATTTAAAAAAGAGCATATGTCTGCCCATGTAAGCTGGGTGCTCTCCTCGATCATTTTCCTGGCCGTGTTCTTCTCAGAAAGGTATACTCTTCGAACATTGATTGTATCACCAACAACCGCAATAGCGGGTTTCTCTGTCCTCCTGTGTCTTTCGTACTATCTCTTTTTTGAGAAAAATTATTTGAACGTCAGGGAAAAAATAGAGAACAAGCACCCCTTCGGGGTCTTCAATGTAGGGGTCATGGGAATGGTGCTGGGCCTTGCGTTTGTCGGCTCTTTTGGAATGCATGCGTTAGGGGATGTTTTCAGAGCAGTGTACATCAATTTAGTGCAGCCTTTTGGAACAAACCGATGGGCGCTTACGGTCGCGGAATCCCACCAGCCCTACTTCACAGAATGGATCGGGCAGATGGGATGGGAATTCCTGCTTCTTTTCATGCTGGGATCTGTCTTTATGTTTTATGAGATTGTGAAAAATATCCAGCTGCAGAACGTAAAGCAGGGGTGGAAAATTACGCTCGTGTATGTGGCATTCATCTTCCTGTTCACCATGAGCAGATATTCCCAGCAATCACGATTCAATGGGGAGAATAGCCTGTCCATCTCTCTGTATGTGGGATCTTTCCTGATTTTT
>CAZTDJ010000008.1:7731-10939 GCA_964612835.1 Candidatus Woesearchaeota archaeon | reverse complement strand
TCAATAACTATCAATCCATGAACAAGATTCTCGTTGTTCTTTTTGTCCTTTCCCTCGCCTATGTTATTTCCCTCATCCTCAATTATAATCTTGCGAAAGAATGGCACAAGGCAGCTTCTCTCCTCCTCATCTTTCTCTTCATCGCCTCGCCCGCATTTTCATTTGCTTCAAGCGCGTACCGGCAGGCGCAGTATATGATGCCTGTGCTGAATCCGCAATGGGTTGCCGCGATGGACTGGGTGAAACAAAACACCCCGAAAGACGCGGTCTTCGCACACTGGTGGGATTATGGGTACTATCTCCAGACAGCGGGAGAGCGGGCAACCATCACGGATGGAGGAAATGTCATCCTTCCCTGGAATCATTTCATGGGGAGAAATGTGTTGACAGGAAAATCAGAAGAAGAAGCGCTGACATTCCTGAAAACGCACAACGCGACCCATCTGCTGATTGTCAAAGAAGAAGTAGGAAAATATCCTGCTTTCTCCTCTATTGGGGCTGATGAAAACTACGATAGGTATTCATGGATCACGAGTTTTTCCTTGAATCCCCAGTATACCCAAGAAAAAAGAAACGAAACCATCTATGCATACACTGGCGGGAGTGTTTTGGATGATGATTTTATTTACAAAAATGAGCTTTTCCCTGCATATGGGGCTGGCATCGGGGCATTTACCTTGCCTGTCAGGGAAGTGGAGGTAAAAACAGAAAACACCACGACAAAACAGATTGTCCTTGGCCAGCCAGAGGCTGTTGTCATCTACCAGAACAGGCAGGTCAATATTCCGGTAAACTGCATTTTCTTCAACAACCAGGAGATACGATTCAACGCGAAAGATGCCATGCCGGGGTGCATGAGAATCATCCCCACAATCTCGAGGCAACAACTCAATCCTCTTGGATCATTATTCTGGCTTTCAAAAGATGTCTACGATGGATTGTTCGCGAAACTCTACCTCATGAACCTACAAAGTGAAAATTTCAAATTAGCCTATGGAAGCGAGCAAGAAGTTCCTATCGCTCTCTACGAGGGGCAGTTTATTGGCCCCATCAAGATTTGGGAGATCAGGTATCCGGAAACAATACAATCAGATCCCGTGTACCTCGGCCTTGCATTCCCTGATCCCAATGTAACCCTTGTAAAAAGGAGATAGGATGGAATTGAGTCTTTTTATTATTCCGGTGCTCGCGTTTGTCTTTACATTTTTCATCACCAAACAAAACATCAGGTTCCTGCGAAGGATAGGGCTTCTGGTGAAAGACATGAACAAGAAAGACACTCCTCTTGTCCCCATCTCTGGAGGGATCGCTGTTTTTTCCGGAATTTTCATCTCCCTCATGCTGTTCTTGTTCTTCCAAACATTCATCAAAAAGTCAGAGATTTACCATATTGATCTTTTCGCGGCGATTACGGTTCTCGCAGTGATCTCCTTTATCGGATTCATTGATGACGTGATTATTAAAAAATCAAAAGAGGAATCAGGAGGACTAAAGCAATGGCAAAAGCCCCTCCTTACCCTCCTTGCGGCAGTTCCCTTGATGGTCGTGAACGCGGGAACGACAAAAATCTTCTTGCCATTTTTTGGGGGCGTTGATACAGGAATACTCTATCCATTAATTCTTGTACCCTTAGGGGTCATGGGCGCGGCAAATATGGTGAACTTATTGGCGGGGTTTAATGGCTCTGAAGCAGGGATGGGTTTAGTGTATACATTCTCTCTTGGGTTATATGCGTATGTCTCGGGAAGTCTTGCCGCAGCGTTTCTCGCGTTCGCGACGTTCGGGGCTCTTGCGGCGTTTATTCTCTTCAACTGGTGTCCCGCGAAGATTCTTCCGGGAGATTCCCTTACCTATCTCTTAGGAGCGGTCATCGCATGCATCGCGATTATTGGAAATATTGAGAAAGCAGCGATCATCGCATCAGTCCCTTTCTTCATCGAATTTTTCCTCAAAATGAGAAAGAAGTTTCATGTAGACAGCTATGGGTATTACCAAAAGGGGCGTGTGCAGTCAAAGTACAAAAAGATTTACTCCATCCCCCATCTTCTTACGAGAACAGGAAAGTTTACAGAGAAACAAGTTTCCCTTTTCATGATTCTTGGAGAGCTTGTTTTTGCAAGCTTGATATGGATCATATAATCCTTTTTGAAAATGATAACGCGGTTGATAAACAAAGCGAAAAAGTACAGAAAAACACTGAAAGGAGCAGTATATCTTCTCGTAGGAACATCAGCGCTAAATGTCCTTAATTATTTTTTCCATCTATATGCGGGAAGAACGCTGGGGCCAGAGGAGTATGGTGTCCTATTTTCATTTCTTTCCATGCTTTACATTGTCGGGGTTCCCTCGCAAACCATTCAGATGAGCCTGACAAATTTTATCGCAAGTTTCGCTGCGACAAAAAGCACGGGAAAAATAAAATTTCTCCTGCTTGCTTCATTGAAAAAACTCTCCCTGTATGGAGCGATAGGGGCGGTTGTTTTCCTTCTTCTTTCTCCACTCATTGCAAATTTTCTCAAGATTAAAGAAACGTTCCTTTTTGTTCCCTTTGCTGTGCTTATTTTCTCAACATTTCTTATCCCTGTCAGCAGGGCGGGATTGCAAGGACTCCAAAAATTTAAAAATCTTGGTTGGAACTATGGCATCGAAGGTGTTGTCAAGCTAATCGCCGCAGTTCTATTCATTGCGTGGGGATGGAAAGTTGCGGGAGTGTTGGCTGCCCTTATTCTCTCCACTATTATCCCCTTTGTCCTCGCGTACCCTCTCTTGCGAAACGTGCTGAAAAGAAAATCACAGGAGGTAGAAACAAAACCTATTTATCAGTATTCTCTGCCAGTTTTCCTTACCATCTTAGGAGTAAATCTTCTTTTTAACCTTGATGTCCTCCTAGTCAAACATTATTTTCCCGCTGAAGCCGCAGGCCAGTACGCCGCATTATCGCTTCTTGGAAAGGTAATCTTTTTTGGGTGCAGTGCGGTAAGCCTCATGATGTTCCCAAAAATATCAGAGCTTTACGCGAAAAAGAAATCCTATCAGGAACCACTGAAGATTTCCATAAAGGTTGTTTTTCTTTTTGGGATTTTTGTTACCCTTCTCTACTTCCTTTTCCCAAAGCTAATCATTCAACTTCTCTTTGGAAGCTCCTACCTCGCTATTGCGCAGGTCCTTGGATTTTTCGGAATCTTTATGACTCTTTTTTCTCTCGCCT
>CAZTDJ010000008.1:4592-7721 GCA_964612835.1 Candidatus Woesearchaeota archaeon | reverse complement strand
TCAAAGACACCAGCTTTATCCCTCTGCTGTACGGAGCAATCATCCTTGAAACGCTCCTGATCTTTCTTTTCCATACCACTTTCGTGCAGGTGGTGCTCTCTCTCATCGCAACTATCTCGCTGCTGCTTATCCTGCTGATACTCAAAAAGGAGAAAGAACATGAAAATTTCGTATTTAATCCCAATGTATAATGAAAAGAACATCCGAACAAATCTGTTGCGGATCATCAGAACTGCGAAAAAGCTGAAGCAGAATTATGAACTCATTGTCATTGATGACGGTTCAACAAATACCTGCAGGGAAGAAGCGCGAAAGGTAAAATCCAAAAAAGTAAAGGTCGTGGGTTACCAAAAAAACAAAGGGAAGGGAAATGCTCTGAAGTATGGATTTCAGTATGCGACAGGGGACGTGGTGGTATTCCTGGACGCCGACCTCGACATTCCTCCTGAGCAGATTGGAACGTTCCTGAAAAAAATAAAGGAGTATGATGTGGTCATTGGCAGCAAGAGACATCCCCAGTCAAAAGTCAATTATCCTGTCATGAGAAAATTCCTCAGCCTCTGCTACCGCGGGCTTATCAAGATGCTTTTTAATCTCAACATCAAGGATACCCAGGTCGGCCTCAAAGTCTTCCGGTATGAGGTGCTCAAAAATGTCTTCAAAAAAGTTCTGGTGAAGAAATACGCTTTTGACCTGGAACTTCTTTATAATGCCCAAAAAATGGGGTATCGCATTGTAGAAGCCCCCATCACCATCAAATTCAATTGGGGGGAGGGAGGAATTGGAGTAAAAGAGATTAAGGACATTTTTTGGGACACCGTAGCTGTTTTCTACAGGGCAAAAATCCTCAAATACTACGATCGAAAACGCTAGAAGCTAGAGGTTATAACTCTATAAAGGTTATAACTCTATAATAGCGAAACTAGGAATATTTAAATATCTCCTCTTTCCTTATAATGCGGGGTTAATTAGGAATGGACTTTGAAAAATTTAATCCAAATGAAGCATTTTATCACACGAGTATATCTGTAATTGACAAACTTCTTAAAATTGGAAAATTTTGCGGCTATGTGGATGTGCGCGGCCTTGACTATATCAACGAGAAAGATTACCTTATTTTTGCCGCGAACCACCAAAGTTTTTTGGATATTGTGGTCCTTGAAGCGATTCTGATGCAGTATTCAACCAACAAAAAGGTGATTCCTGCTCCAACCTATCGCGGATTTTTTCAGGGGGTAAAGAAAAAATGGGTTGCTCCCATTCTTGTTTGGTATGGGGGGTTCCCGATCTATCCCAAAAAAGAGGGCGACCTTCAAAAAAAGCATTCGATAGAGGAAGCAGTCAATTGCCTCCTGAAACAAGATCGCCTCATTATCTTCCCTGAAGGAAAAAGAAATATGGATGGGAAGGTAGGAAAAGGAAGGCTCGGCGTTGTGGATATTGCAATTGGAGCATACAACAATATTCATGAGCACGAAACCAACAGAAACATCGCCATTATCCCCACCCACATCACATACAAACCAAGACCGGGAATTCCCGTGCTCCACACAAAAAAAATAACAATTCAATTTGGAGATCCATGGCTGTTTAAAAAAGAAGAGATATGCAATCTTACGGAAAAAGAACCGTGCTCTCTAAAGGGGGAAGAAGAAAACTGTTTACACTGCAGATCAAACATGGCAGACGCCATTATGGAAAAAACCCATGGCCTTACGATTGTGAATACAGAGCAACTCGCCTCCTATTTCCTGATTGAAGCAACTCGTGCGAAAAAACCATTTACTCCTGAGCAGATGAAGGAATCCGTCGAAAAAATGAAGGAACACCTCAAAGGGAAGAATATCCGGCTCGATAACACCCTCGAACAGTTCTTAGACAAAAGGATAGAACAATTTATCACAAAACTCAATGTGGAAGGTCTTCTGGAAAGAGCAGGAGAGAAATACCAGGGAAGCAAAGAACTCCTGAACATCCCGGAATGCAAAGAAACAAAAAAGCAGAATGTATTTTTGTACTATCGAAACTCCATCGACCACCTCCTCTTAGATTTTGAATACTTCAAAAATGGCAACCCTTGAAGAGATTCTAGGAAAAAAAGTAAGCCTTCCAGGGGCAGAACCCTTCTTTTTAAGAGAAAAAGATTCAACGATCGGAATATTGATGCTCCATGGGATGACTGATTCTCCCAAAACAATGAAGGGGCTGGCAGAAGCCCTGTATGAAAAAAGCAATGGAAAAATTGCCTCATTGGCTCCCCTTCTCAGCGGCCATGGAACCTCTGCAGAAGACTTAAAAAAAATCACGCGAGAAGAGTGGTATCGGGATTCAGTAGAAGCATTTGAAAAATTGCAAGAGCGCTATGAATCCATTTTTCTTATCGGATTCTCTATGGGGGCACCTCTCTGCTATAAGATTGCGGAGGGATTCAGAGAAGACAACAAAATCAAGGGCATTGTCTCCATCGCAGGAGCATTTGATCTTCAAGCGAAACTCAAATCAGGAACACAGGTGGCAAGCCTCTTCACTGATTCCATCCATAAAACAAAGAATGAAGAAAAAGAGAAAAAAGAAAATCCCTACTGGGTTGGATACGCGTCATATCCCCTACATGCAGTCAAAGAGCTCATCAAGCTCGGAAAGGAAAGCAGGGATATCGCGGAGAAGATTCATGTGCCGTGCCTTTTCTTTCAGGGAACCAAGGACAGGCTTCTCAAGAAAGGATGCGCTAAAAAGATATGCAAAAAAATAGAGCATGTGAATGAAAAAGAAGTGATCTCTTTAGAAGCAGCGCACCTCTTGCCAACTTATAAGAATACCCTCCCCATTATTTCTGAAAAAACCTACGAATTCATCCATAAAATCCTCTGCCCTATGTGCTGAGAGACTGAAAAACTCCGCCAACTTCTTGTTCGGTAAACCCCACTAAAGGCCGCAGCACAGAAAATGGAAAAGAGTACTCCCTCAATTCAAGAAGACCATCGCTTACAACAACAGCGCTAATCCCACCGGGAATTTCTTTTTTGAAAACAATCTTTTGGGGCATGTATCTCTCCAAGAGGGAAAGGTTCGTTGGCTCTCCACAAAAACACCGTGCCGCACCCTCTCTTCATCATAAGAATATCCCCC
>CAZTDJ010000008.1:2852-4582 GCA_964612835.1 Candidatus Woesearchaeota archaeon | reverse complement strand
GGATGCATCCTCTCTACAGCATAAAAAATGCAGCGACCACGCTTTTCCAACCCTCGCAATATACTCCCACTTTTCCCTCAATGCCAACAGGAAGCCCCCCCAATCCTTTTATCCGCTCATTGAAAAAAAAGAGATTGTCGCCAATGACTTCCACCCCTATCTCGCAATTGAAATGTTTTAAATCAACTTTTGCCCCTGTCCTTTCAACGACCATTTTTCCAATTTTCTCATTCATCTGTTGAGAGGTGAGAGGATATTCTTTTGATATTCTCTGGGCAGAAACCCTGAAAGATCCGCCAGTATACATCTTAATCGCTTCCTTCTCCTGCGTGGTTTTTAGTGCGGGACTGAAAGAAACAATACCAAAAATATTTTTTAAACAAGAAGCGCAATCCTCTTCTGAGTAAAGGACAAGCCTCCCATACACCCTCTCAATACTCTGATGCGATATCCTGGACCGTGAAAGCATGTTTTTGATGTTCTGCACCAGCTTCTGTTCGAACAGCGGCCGATTTTTCCCTTTGAGCGCAATTTCTCCATACCGGATAATATATGCAAAAAATTTCATCGTCCTTTTCCATGGGCGTTTTGCTCAGAGAGGATAAGCAAATTGGAGGTAAATCCTTTTCTTCGGGAAAGCTTCTGAAAAGAATGCGTTGAAAGAACCTTGTAATCAAACGTAACTGGCTTCCCTCCTGGTTTCTTGATCTCAAGAATGCCCACCGTCTCCCTTACTTTTCTTGGCTGCTCAGAAACAAGGATAAATTCCGGATCATATGGAATCTTTTTGTCAACAGCGATGAGGGCCAAGTCACTGCATTTCTCAAGAAGATAAAAAAACGCCTTTTCAAGATAGTAATGCATTTCTGGATTCTCCAATTGCCAGATCCTGATAACGGAACGGTGATAGGGGGTCGCCTTAAAAAAATTCTTTGAGGCGCAGTGATTCATGCACGCGACCACATAGAGGCAATCTGAGGAAAGGGAAAAAAGAAGCAGCGGCTTGTTGGATTTTCTATTCAAAACTCTCCGCTTCTCGACAAGTCCCGCGACCTCCAGCAATTTCAACTGTTGGGAGATATTGGGGATAGTTGTTTCTAATTCCTGCGCAAGCTGCAACGGAGAAAATTCCTTTTCTGAAAGCATCTTAAGAATCTTCCACTTGGCGTCAGAAAAAAGAGGACCTATTTCCATAGTGACAAATAAAAAACCCCAAGAACTTTCTGCTAACCCTTCTTTTATTCAAGAGGGATGCTCTCTATTTAAACTTTTCTACTAGTTAAGTAAGTTAAGAAAGAACTAAACTAGTCATAACGCTCTAACGTTAGCCTGCCATGATAATCAACCTCAAGCGTCTTGATGGGATACTGGAGCGCCTCATTATTCTCAAGGATGCACTCCTCAAGAACAAAATCCTGTTTTTTTTGGTTCAAGTCGCTTTCAATTTTCAGTATATCCTTGCCCATTTCTTTCACTCTGAAATTCAGCTTAAGATTCTTTCCTTTTGAATGCATGTGGGCGCTGAACGATGCCCCCTCTGCAAGTTTTCCATATGCTCCTGCCCGCAAATTGTAAATGAAGGAGAACAATTCCTCATAGTGCTTCACTCCCTCTTCCATAGCATACTGCCGTTCTTCTTTGTCCTTAAACTCCTTTCTGATAATCATCCTTTTCTTATAATCATACCTTCTCCATGTCTCTTTTTTTATCTCCCCTTTTTTCACATACTG
>CAZTDJ010000008.1:0-2842 GCA_964612835.1 Candidatus Woesearchaeota archaeon | reverse complement strand
CAAGACTACCAGCTTCCCGTCCTTAACGATGACATGGGAGGTGGTCCTGAGGGTGTCAATATTTGTCGGTGTTCCTGACAGCACAAGAAACGGCACCAGAAGGGAATAGAGAAATTTGTAATTATCGATATACAGGGAGGTGAGAAGATCATAATTAAACCGCGGATCTTTTGCTTTCTTAAACTCCATCTCCATGCGTCCCTCAAAATAACGATGGTCAACAGTATACTCCAATTTTTCATGGCCAAATTTTTTAAAGAAAGAATCTTCCTCTTGAACTGTAGTAGCAACTACCTGCGAGAGGGCCGGCTTTTCAATATACATTGCGCCTGCAGGGATAGAACTATAAGGGAGAAAGGAAAGCAATGATACTGCAATAATCTTTCTTAAGTTTGCCATCCCAAAAAAAGCGATATCTTTCTTAATAAAGGTTTTTACTGAAAAAGAGGCTTTGCCTCGATAGTCTACCATAAGTAAGGATTGCCCCATAAGTGTTAATTCTGCCTCAAAAGTCTAACTTTTGAAATACTTATGGGGCAAAGTCTGAAAAAGAGAAACTTTTATAAATAATCTCCTTAAAAGAGAAACTGATGATAAATCTTGTTATTCCTGCGTGCCCCTTGTGCGGAAGAACAAACCTCCAACGAGAGGCGAATGAAAAGCATTTCTTTTATCTATGCAAGACCCATGGCTGGTTCTCAAAAAATGAGATAAAAGCATCAATGCTTGAGAATATTGTTGAAGATTCATCCCCCTTTGTCCCGCCTCATCGAAAGAATGTGTCTACTCAAGAATTCTCTGCAATTGCACAAGAGTATGAAGGGAAGCTTAAAAACCCCCTGGAATTTGGAATAGAAAAAAGGAATAATTATGCCATTGCGCATATTGCAAAAGCCCTTGCAGGAGAGCAATATCTCCCTAATGGGAAGCGTGTCTGGTTCTGGAAAGACCGGACAGAAAAAGCGCGAGAGTTCTATAAAAAGATTGATTATCGCCAGCTTACTGAATCCCAGCACAACACCTTAAAAAAGATGATCTCTGTACTTGGAAAAAATTCCTATTTGAATGAAAAACGACGAGATGTTCTTTCTCAATTCTATGTGATGAATAAGGAGCCGCTGAAGGCGGTGCAGACTTCTCTTAGAGCGTATACTGCTCCCTTGCAGCATGGGCTTGAAAAAATAGTAAAAAGAAAAAGTTGGGAAGCAACAGCATGTGCGCTTTCTGTACAGGAAAATACTCCCCCATCACAAAATATTAAAAATCCTCTCGCGGGAAAATTCAAAAAAAGCGATATAAAATATTATGTCTTTCTCGCAGGGATGGTTGGCCTGCTCGCTTCAGGATGGTCCTACCTCATGTACCACTGCGGAAATCTTGCCCCGCAAAAAACTGAACAGCGGATTGTTGTAGTGGATGAAACAAAAGTAGAAACTCCACAAGAATCACCCACCTTCTATCTTCCTCTTGAAGGAAAGCTGCTTGATATCGCAAAGAAAAAAGGGTTGTGGGGAATAGGGAAACATCTGGGCGTTGACAATGGAAAAAACAACCGTACGATTATTGGATTTACCCAGGAGGCAGGAAGCCTAAATTATCTTCCAAAAAATGATATGGAAAAAGATGGCATTCTGTATGATCTCTGGGCAAAAGAGAATCTTCATGGCGGAAAGCTGGAGTTTTCCCAAGAGATGGTTGAGAAATACCACATAGACACAGAAAAGCTACAGCACTAAAATTGCCGGCTTTGAGGGAAGGGATTGCCGCGCTTTCACTTCTTCGCTTTCATTCTCCCTGATAATCTCCACGTTGCACGCAAATTCTTTCTCAAGGAAATCTGAGGAATTCTTGAGATAAGAAAATTCTGACTCAGCGGTTGTGGGGACAAAAGATATTTTCCCTGACTTCACAATGCCGGGAAGCATTTTCATAATCTGCTGGCCGTGCTGCCTCAACTTTGAGTTCATAAAGAACTTGATCAGCATTCCCACATCACGCGTTTCCTTGAGCTTTTCCCGCACCATCTCGAAAAACATGAACTTCCATTCATCCGCAACAAAAATCTTGATACATTCGGGGTGCTTCATCTTCACAAGATCAAGAATCGATGCAATATCCTCTTTCAATTGCAAGAGCACATCCTCATGCGCTTCCACATCTTCGAGAATTTCTTTTGCGTTGTGGTGGGGGAATGGCTGGAGAGAAACAAACCCTGTATTTCCTAATCTTTCCCAGGCCTCCTCTGCAAAGAAGGGGGTAAAAAGAGACAGAGCAGGAACCCACACCCGGAGATAATTCTGCATAAGCTTGGTGTTGCTTCCCTTTCGTATCAGGTACCACTGAAGATTCTTCTGCATTTCATAGTAGGCCTCGTCAGTATACTCCTTAAAAGAAAATACTTCCATGCGCGCTTCCATCCTCTTGATACTCTTGTGCATTTTTGAAATGAGCCAGGGATCCATCATCCCCCCCGCTCCTTTTTCTCCAAGATCCAGACTGGAAATAAAGGAATATATTTTCTCAAGCCTCTCACGATATCTGAAAACGGATTTTTCATCAAAAAGGATGTCCACAAAAGAGTTTCCCGCGTTCGCGTAATACAATCTCATCGCATCAACAGAGTACTTCTTTGCCATGCCTGGAATGGGCTCTGCCCCTCCTTTTGACTTAGAAAGCTTTTCCTCCGCGTTATGCATGATCCAGTGGTTCACAAAGATGCCCCGCGGCCAATACTGCCTGGGAAGAAGAGCGACATGATTCATAATAAAAGGGGGAAAATGGACTCTCTGGTGTTCCTTTCCACCAAGATTAATATCAAGAGGGTACCAGTACTCAACATCTT
>CAZTDJ010000007.1:8132-13892 GCA_964612835.1 Candidatus Woesearchaeota archaeon | reverse complement strand
CGGTTGATAATATGTTTAATATCCTTGAAGACAGAAACCAAATAGGGGGGGTGGGGGGTAGTGCGTTATATCGCAAATCTATCTCTAATGGAGATGGTGGTCATTTTGCAACATTCGGGGTTTTAGATACAAGCAACGAAAAACAGAATGTGGAACTTTTAATGGGATTAGATAAAAAAAATGAAAGGATGATGAGTCCTAAAAACGTAGTAGAGGAAGTATCTCTCGCTGACAAGCTTAAAATAAATTTGAAAAAGCTGGTTCAGTATCTCCATAAAAAAAGATTAGAAGATATGGTGGAAACTCAAAAAAATGATCAGGAAAAACAAAGCGGTAATTTAGCGCTTCGTGCCATATATGAGGGCTACCACCAAAGTGCAGAAAAAAGCGGTAGGCTGACGAGTAATACAACATACATTCTCGCCGACGAGAACTCAATTTTGTCTCAAATTCGGTTAGGGCAGCATTACTTGAAATTGGAGTCACGGATAGACGACCAAGATTCTTCCATCTCGATTGATTATTATGACACTCATTGTCACTACTCGCAAGAAAGAATGGTATACCTCCACCTTGTTTTAAATAAAATGGGATATGGGGTAGAAAGAAACGGAAACAATATCAAAGCGAGCCTTTACAACAAATCATCAAACCACACGTATCATGCGTTAAAAGAAACAGCGCGGCTGTTGATTTCAAGCAAAGACTTAGATCTTACCAGCCAAATGGAAGGACGAACATACGAAGCAGCCTATCGATTCTTGCGGGGTGAAATAAATATAGACTTCGCCATAGGAAATAAAAGAAAATTATGGAAAAAGGGATGCAAAAAATTTGTTGATAATTTTACCTATGGATGGGATGATGCCCAAAAGATTAAAGAAGAAGGAGACGCTAAAAAATAATTTACCATGGAAGCTAATAAAAAAAATAAGGCTGGGCCAGGATACTTCAAACAGTTGATAGAAGCAAATGGAAGAGCACTTCAGCATCTCTCGAATATGCAACTTGTTTTCTCAGAGTATGAAAGAGAACCTTGGAAAGGAAAGGTTGGGAGAATAACAAAAGAGTATGACGCTTGCATACGGGCAGTGGAGGATATGGCAAAAAACTTTTTTAAATTGAGGCCAGACCAAACAGGTGCATGTGATGATAAGTGCTGCAAGCCCATCAAATGGATGAGATCTAAAATCCAAGAAGCGGATAGTCATGGAACGGAATCTGTCTTAAAACTAGAAAGCATTATTGATGGCGTTATGAATCCTGATGCGAAAGAGGAAGCGTTAAAAAGTTTATACATCCATGTTGAAAAGCTCAATCTCACGGAAGAAAAAGTTGACATCTCTGATGTTTCCTCTGTTCATGATTGCATCAGATATCTCCACCAATCCGCAATAGAATACCTCTTTGAAGATTATCATGATCTCTTACTCACTGATTTTACTGTTTACAAAAAAAGGATAGGGGATAGAAATAATTGCTCTTTTAGAGTGATAGACCTCAGTGATGGAAAATTGGATTTAGAAAAAGTGTTTGGGTTCCTGCAAAAAGAGAAATTGGGTGAAAACCGACCCGCCCCCACCATAACTAACACGCTAGAAGAAAATCTTGCCCTTCGCGCGGTTTATGAAGGGTACGCAAAGAACGATAAAAAAGTTGTATGCAGAAGCCATGAGATTAACATGCTGGCGGATGAGAACTCTATCTCGGTCCAAATCAAATTGGGGTGCCATTATCTCAAGATGGAATCAAAAATAAGCGATCGTGATTCTTTTGTGTCCCTCAATTATATGGATACCCAAAACAGAAGCTCTAAAAATCGACTGGGATATATGAAACAGATCTTAATAAAATTAGGATACCAAGTTGAAATAAAAGGGCAAAATCTTAAAGCGGGTCTTTATCATAAATCACCAAACCATACGTATGGCGCATTGGAAGAAACCGCGAGACTCTTAATATCAAGCAATAATTTAGATATTATCGATGCAATAAAAAAAAGGACAAATGAAGCTGTATATCGGTTCCTCAATGGGGAGACAGATATTGAATTAGCCCTGCAAAAACATAACAAGATGAATCCTAAGAAGTGCAAAGCTTTCATCTCAAAATATAACTATGCTTTTGACGCTGAAGATGAGAATGGGAAAGAAAAACAAATATCCCTTGGGGAGTCTCGCTGATAATGGAAAACAAAATAGGGCTTTATTTTCATGAATTGGTAACGCACAATGAGGCCGCGATGAGACACCTCTCCAACATTCGATTGAAATATCTTGAAGCGCGCAGAGAGCCGTGGAAAGCAAAATCAGGGATGATAACCAAAGAGTATGATCACTGTATAACAAAAATAAAAGAGATGGAACATCTGTGCACATCCCTTATAAAAATAATCAACGACGGAAGTTTAGGGTGGCTGCATCAATATCCAAAAGAGGACGTGCAAAAAGCAATAGCGGAAGCGGAAGAAAAAGGAATTTCTCCTGTTCTTCAATTAGAGTCTATCATTAATGGCCTGAAGCCAAGCAATGAAGAAACAAACGTTCTGGAGGAACTCTACGAGAATGTTGAAAGATTAAACATCGACCCCCGCGATACGTCATTCTATTCTCTCCATCCACCCCTCCATACAGCCCATGATTGCATACGATACTTGCATCAGAAAGCGATAGATGAACTTTTTAGTGCAGAAAGTTCAGGAGAGGTTAATTCTGAATGGAGCAATATTCATGGGGGGGGTGCGGGAGACACAGTGATCAAAATAATTGACGCAACGAAGCAAGGCATTCCGGGGCTTTCAGACCTCTGCTTTTTCTTCAGCCACAAGAAGAACCAGAATTACCATGGAAAATTAAAAGAGAAGGATATCCCCCTCCCCATTCGTGCAATTTTTCACAGTTATGATCTCATGAGCGAAGAAATACCTCTTGATGGTTCCGTGAATGACCAGCAAATTAATATTGTAGTGCTCGAGAATTCTATCCTCGCGCAGATTCAATTGGGCGCACACTATGCAAAGATTGAATCAAAAATTGATGACAGTGACTCATTTATCTCCCTCTCGTATAATGACACCAATTACATTCATGCAAAAAACAGAATGACCTATCTTCAACTTGTCCTTCAAAAACTTGGCTATATCGCTGAAGTGAAAGGCAAAAATATGCAAGCCTCTCTTTATGGGAAGCAAAAAAAACAGATGTATGGGGCATTGTGTGAAACTGTGAGGCTTCTGACAAGCTCAACTGATCTGGATATCATCACAACTATTGAAAATCGAGAACCGGAAGCAGCATATCGCTTTTTTAATGGAGAATTATTTATTGCGCAAACATTACTCTCCTCACCAAGAATAAACACTGCAGAAGTAGAGAAGTTCCTTGCCCAGTACCAACCAAACTGGGAGGATATTGATATCTAAAATGGAAATCAAAAAACTTTTATTTGTGTGCTCTGGAAATTCATGCAGGAGTGTCATGGCCGAGTACTTAATGAAAGAAGCGTGCAAAAAGAATAATCTTCCCATTGAAGTTTCTTCAAGGGGGTTATACCCTGAGGAAGAAGTTTCTCCTTATATTGCACTTGCATTGGGAGACGAAAAAGTAAGACAGTATGTCCCAAAAGCATTAACCCAAAATCATACGGATCTAGTACTTGCAATGACAACAAGAATAAAAGTAGGCATTATAACAAAATATCCGGATATAAGGGAAAATTTGCAAAAGGTGTATGCCTTTAAAGAACTTCTAGGTTATACAGACAAAAATATAGAGGATCCCCTTTTTAGCCAATTCATTTTTTATGGAGGCCGTTTATACCTAAACCCAAATTTAGATGACGCTGTGGATTCTTATGAATCCTGCAAAAATGAAATCAATGAATGCGTGGAAAAATTTGTTGCTGTGCACAAAAATCTCATTTTACCAAAAAATGATTTATGCAAAATAATAAGGGGGGCTTGCAAGAAAAATGAAAAACGTATCCTTTAAAAGGGAAGAAATTTTGGGATATGAAATAAATACGGGAATCCCGCATTTGCTAACAAGGGAAGAGCTAAAGCTTGCACAAAAAATTGCAGATAGGAAAAAGGAAAAAATTCTTGTAAAGCAATTGATTAATTCTTTTGATTTAGAAGCCGGATTTTTTCAGTATTTGATTGCAAAGCCTGTCCGGCTAACATATACATTCCAAAATCTCGGCGGGATAGCCATCAACACATTAATGGCAGAAAATGAAAATTTGCCAACTGCAGACATCAGCATACAAACAACCCTTCGCTTGCTGGATAAGATAAGCGGGTTGAAGGATTTTCCCGGTCTTAATTTTGCGTACGCGGAACCCGAGGGTCTCATTCAAGGGAGCGCATATGGCTCCATGGAAGAGCTTGTCCGCGACATCAAGGAAACATCAGCTCTTTGCGATGAAAAGGTAAGGGAATTGCGGCAATATAAAACGCCCATCAAGGATTTTTCCTCCTTGGACGAAGAAGATCAACGCTGGCTCAGAGAGCCCAAGGCCGCATTGCATGAGAGAGAGAAGCTGAAAGAACTTGATTTGGAGGATCTTTTGCATAGCGATGCATGCCCTCTTGCAGGGAGCGCGCAAAAAGCAGGGTATATGACATCCATCCTCGCGAAGGAGATAGCGTCTACTCTTGAAGTGGGAGCCAAGAAGGTTGGTTCCTCTCTCTCACGCCTGAAAGAGAGGATGGGAAAAAATTTCGATAAAATATTCCCCCCGCGATACCCCGTGTTCATCCTCAAGGGCGATGAAAACAAACTAAACTACCTCCTCGCGTCTTACGCGGTGCACAAAATCAAAAATGATCCTTTGTACCTTGAAAAAATGGACAGAAAAAACATTGAAGAGCCACTCCGGCAGGCAATCCTCCAAGAGATAATTATGCCCCGGATAGTGAACAAAGAGATACATCTTGATGAGAATAACAACCTGAAGAAATGGAGCGCGAGGGAATGCTCGTATTTTCTTGATTCCTGCAGAAATACTTACCTTGATTATGTTGAAAAAACCTCAAAGCTTGTCGATAATATTGACCATATTTTCTATGAGAACTTTAAAGCCTACCTCATCCCACGATTACCTGCAATTAAAAACCATTCGTACAAAACAGTGTTTAGGGATTTTTTTGTGAAGGCGATGAACAACGCCCCCGAACCTTTGCACAGCATGATGGTTGGGAAAAAATCGTTGAATGATAAAATATTCACCAAAGAGCGCGTCCAATCCATACGGGGGGGCTGCGAACAAATCTATAACTCCGCAAGAATCATGTATGAAAAGGGGCAAGAACATAAAGAAAACATGCAAAAAAAGGAACAGGAAAATGCAAAAAATTAAGGGTGAACTGTTAATTAAAGGAACTATTAGGGTAAAAGCAAAGGAAGAACGGAAAAATGGCGCATGTTATGAATAGAATATTAGAAAAAATTTTGGAAGAGGAAAAAGGAGAACTAGACCTTCAAGATAAAAAAATAACTGTATTTTATGTTACCGACTCCGGAGAGTGGTTAGATCGCGCGGGAGACAGCAACCTTTTAGCTTATTCAGGGATAAGATATGATGAAGAAGATAAAGAAAAAATATACCTGATTGTTCTTGGTCCAAAAGGCTATGATGACACTCGTCATACACTAAAACATGAATTGTACCACATTGCGGACGGACACTGTGATTTTTGTGCTGTAGCTCCTCACAATAAAATTGGCGACTTGATAGTTAAAATTTATAAGGTTTTTTATG
>CAZTDJ010000007.1:0-8122 GCA_964612835.1 Candidatus Woesearchaeota archaeon | reverse complement strand
GAGGTATACGCTACTACAGGAATGCGACTTGGCGTGAAAGATTCAATTAATCATCTATTAAAACAGGGAGAAAATGAAAAAATAATGAATGTTTATCTAAAATTATTTTGGAGAAAGTAGAAAATGGAAGCATTCAAAAAAGGCCTTGCAGGTTTGCTTATTTTAGCCGGCTTAAGTTCTGGATGCGGAAGCCAAAAGGATTCTTTAACCGAAAAAGCTGAAGAATGCATACCTTCGCAGAAGAAAGAAGAATCTCTGTATTCCTATTATCGGGAGAATATATTTTATAAAGATTTAAGCAAAATTGATTTTAATGAATGGACAGAATACCCAAAAAAAATTCCAGAATCCTTTCTTGATGCGCTTAAAAATCCAATAATTAAGGATAAAGAAACATTCCAACAGCTGGTGCTGGATGAGGCTTTAAAACTTGGGTATGCAAAAGAAGAAATTTGCAAATTAGATGCTTATCCATCAATTAAACTAGCAGTAGAAATAACTGCCAATAGGATTGCATATGTTGATGTTGACAACGACCCTGAATTTTTAAAACAATACAGCAAGTCAGGTTTTGATTTAGGGCATGATGAACTATTCAGAATAGGCAAAGGAGACTGCGACAAATATACAATGATTACTGTAGGCATTTTAAACTTCTTCAAAGAATTAAATCCTAATCTTGCCCATTTGTATTTTTCAGACAATTTTGGGATTAATGAAGAGAAGATGTCGTTTAGGCATCAGTGGACCAGCATCATTTGCATGTATAAAAATAAGATAATCCTTTCGCAGATAGATCCGACATTTTATGATAATGGGGATAAGCTTGAAGCTAAAATAGGGTGGCATGTTCCAAAAGATGAAGATAACGTAAGGGCACTTTTTTACACAAATATGGGCGAGTATGATGCTGCTTTTTCAATTTATCAAAAGGCATTAACGAGATATCAAGATTCAAAAAAGAGGGAAGTGATTTATAGGAACTGTGCATTCCTCTCCTATATGGCACGTGATCCTTTAAAAATGGAGGAAGTACGAAAAAATTACTCAAAAGAAGGTCTGACGGGTGTAACAGATAATATACTCTACTACTCATTCCGCTTAGAAGAGCATGCAGGAAATCATAAAAAAGCAAACGAGTTTAAGCAAAGATTAATAGATGAGTTTCCGAATTCTTTTTGGGCAAAAATTTTAAAATAAAATTGGAAGGCAATAAGCCGCCTTTTGTCAAAGCCCATTGAAGGAAGCTTTGGACGAACATTCTACTTAGCGTCATAAAGACTTGCACCGGTCGGGGCTAGCCGTTTCATCGGTCCCTTTAAAGGATTGCTCAGCTGTTTACCTTGTCTTTTCTCACGAAAAGCGTCTCAGCATCCTCGCCCTCTAAAGGACGTGTCGTTTCTGATCTGTTGCCAGGCATTGCTGCCTCTTCCCTTGCGAGAAGCAACCTTTGTATGGTGGGCGGACTTTCCTCACTGTTTCCAGCGAGAGTTCGCTTGCCTTCCAGTCTCTTTTAGAAAAGCCAGCCTATATAAATATTATTATTGTTATTTACAAACCAAGACTTTCAAGGATTTTTTCAACATGGTATTCTATCAAATCATCCATGCCCTGGCCAGTTCCCAAAAAGAGAATGGGTTTTTTTAACAAATAAGAAACCGACAAGATTGCCCCTCCTTTCTCATAGCTGTCAAGCTTGGTAACAATCACAGCGTCAACCCCATGGACCATCTTGTCAAAAAGCTCTGCTTGCTGCAGAACATCAGAGCCTGTTGTTGCTTCTACAACTAAAATTTTCATATCCGGTTTATTCACTCGTACAATCTTCTCAAGCTCCCTCCCTAGATCGACATTCGAATGCATTCTTCCCGCAGTGTCCGCCAAGACCGCATCAACTTTCCTCGCTTTTCCGGAGAGGATCGCGTCATAGATAATGGCGCAGCTGTCAGCTCCCATCTCTTGTCTAATCACGGGCACATGAATGGGTTTCGCGTACTCGCTCAGCTGTGTCGCTCCCGCTGCCCGAAACGTGTCTCCCGCGGCGAGCAAGGGGGCGAGATTATGATTCTTTAAATAATATGCAACTTTGGCAGCAGTTATTGATTTGCCCGCCCCATTCAGACCCAAAAAAAGGATGGTGAAAGGCTTCTCCTCTTTCTTCCTGATTCTCTCAACAAGATCAAGCGTGGGAACAGTCAATATTTCCTGGATGCTTTTCCTTAGTGTATTCAAAATCTCATTTTTTATTTCGGATTTTTTTATCTGTTTATCCACGAGAGCGCCTTTCATGTCTTTTTTTATCTTTTCAATAACCTCCATCGCGACATTGCTCTCAAGCAGCGCGACCTCAAAATCCCAGAAGATCTCATCGAATGTTGATTCCGTTATCTTCGTGTGAAAAATAGTAGTTATCCTTTCAAAGAAACCTTTCTTTTCCTCTTTTTTTTCATCGCGCTTTTGAACCGCCTCGCTTTTTTTTGGAGCTTCCTTTGTAACTTCCTCTTTGACTTTTTCTTTCCTTTCTGGCTTCTCTTCCTCTTTTATTTTAGCTTTAGGGGTTGGTTTCTGAAATTCAGCTATTACCTCTGGCTTCTTCTCTTCAACAACCTCTTCTTTTACTTTCTCCTCCGCTTTCCTTGTAAAGATGCTTAACGCGTCCTTGAGCTTTTTCTTAAAAACATCAAACATAAATCCAGAAAAAGATTTAACCTATATATACATTATGTTTTTGATAGACCGGGGGATAGCCCCCTTATGGCGCTTTTAAGAACAAGGGTGGCGTAACTCCCTTTTGGCAGGAAAAATGAAATTGTTTCTTTGAACTTCCCCTGATACAGATCATCTTTATCATAGGACACGATCTTCATCTTCCCCACATGAAAAAATAACTCCCTCTCTGAGCCTTCTGAGATAAGCTCAGGCATCTCCCGTATCATGAAATCCTCTTGGCGTATCCCCTCTTTTTTTAATATCTGATGATACTTTTTTTTAATGAGGGGATTCTTAAACTCTGTAAGGAATCCAAACAAGGGAATCTTAATATTCTGTTTTGTTTTCTTGACAAGTGCTGAAGCAACTTGATTCCATAAAAAACTTTGATAAGCGTGCGTATAAAATCGTAATAATTTCTTATCCGTTTTTCGCAATTGGCCAATGGGGTCTTTTCCTGTCTTCCCATCAATCAAGAATGCCGCTTTCTTAAAATCTCGTTTGATAAGAGCCTTACCAATCTCGATATTTTTTGATAATCCAAACCTCTGCCCATCAAAATAATTGGGAAGCCTTTTGGGGAATTTTAGAATCTTCTTTGACAGCCTGCGCAGCGTTATCACAAACTCATTCCCCTGCAATGTCCCGAGATTGATCCTTTGATCCCCTTTTCCCGCAAAGGTCATGCTGATCTTTCTGGTTTGGAAGGTATGTACAAAAAAAGGCAATGAGATGAACTGCTCAGTAACGGCAACCTTGTCTTTATTCCCCGCGTACCCTATTTGATTAGCGTGAATTTTGAATTTCTTCGCAATGAAGGCAATAGCGTCAAAGGTCGTGCAATCCCTTTTTTTCAAGAGATAATAAAAATATCGGCCTGTTTTTGAAGGGGAGAGTGAAGTTACTTCTCGAACAATAAAATCCTCCGGCTTTTGTTTTATCAAAGGGAGCATATCAACCGCATTTTTTTCAACATTAAATACCTTTTGGGCATGAATTTTTGATTTTGTTAAAAATTTTTCGAAAAAAAAGCGCAAAGCCATATAAAAAGAGGTTGACAGATAAAGTGCGAGGTGGTTACAATGAAAATAAAACTTGGATTTTTGGTCATGGCATTCCTTTTGGTGATTGCGAATGGGTATGCGTCAGTCATTATCAATGAGGTCTATCCCAATCCCATCCTTTCGGAGTATGACGGGGAGTTTATTGAACTATATAATCCTGAAAATGAAAGTGTGGATATGGGCAACTGGACGATTGAAGGGCCAACCGGGATTAAAATTATAATTCCATCCGGAACTTCGATAAATGCGGGCAGGTACCTCCTTATTGCAGATGCAGGATTTAAAACTGGCAAGGATAACAGCGAATGGTCTGATGCCGATATAGAGCAAGAAATGACTTTAAAAAATACTGATGAAACACTTATGCTCAAAAATGGAAGTTCGCTTATAGATATGGTTGGCTGGGGAAATGCAACAGCAGAAGGAAGTCCTTCAAAATCCCCTCTGGAGGGAAAATCATTAAGCCGGGTTAATTTTTCAGATACCAGCGATAATGCGAATGATTTTTACATGGGGGATCCAACTCCAACCAATAGCACCATCATCAATGACGATGATCTTCACGTTGTCCTTACGATTAATAACGCCCCGCCAGTATTTGAGATGGTTGAAATTTTGAAAGATGATTCTGGGAGCGAAGGAATTCAAATTTTGCCCTCCCTTGAGGGAGAAACCCTTGTTCCTGTTTCCTTGCTTCTTTCTGATTCCAATGGGGGGAATGACCTTTTTGCAGTTGGAGGAATATTTAACAACACGGAATTCAATTTAACATTAGAAAATACAACGGGATTGTATGCCTCTTATCACGGAAATTTCAGTATTCCTATGAAGTTTTCTTTTGGAACCTATGATATCACTTTTTTTGCAGAAGACAGCAAGAAAGCAGGAGCCAATATTACTATCTCAATAGAGATCCTTCCTCTTATTGCGATAAAACTTACCAATGCGCTTCTTCAGTTTGGATCTCTTGATCCAGGAACATATTCCCCTGAGGTTCCTGTCACGATAGAGAATATAGGAAATGTTCCTATTCGCCCTGGTTTAAGCGGTACACCCCTCTCTGGAGGTTCAACGTACTTGCCACCAGACAATATTCTTTACAAGTCATATGAAAACTGGTTCAACCTCTCTTCAGAAACATCATTTCTCCAAGAGAGCGTGCCTGTATCCATGCAGCAAAGCATCTTGTTCAAACTTTTTGTTCCATGGGGTTATCAAGCAGAAACGTATGAGGGAAAGATTGTGCTGACTGTCATTGCTGCATAAACCCGAATACTTAAAAAAATAATGGGGAGAATAAAATGAAAAGCGCCTATTTGTGTATACTCTTCCTGCTCTTGCTGCCCCTCATTGCGCATGGATTTGCTATCAGTCCACCACAAGATTTTAAAAAAATAGATGGCGGTGGGAGTTGGGAAGGGGAGATCATTGTTATTGGAACCGAAGATGAGAGAATTATTGTGAACACACCAAAAGAAGTCAGAGTAAATCCAACCCACTTCTCCATCAAAAAAGGAGAAGTCAAAACAATCGACTTTTCAGCTCAAATTCCGCACAAGAATGGACACGTAAAGTATAATCTTAGTTTTGAAAGTGAAAATGCAGGAGAGGGAATTACTTTACAAAAAAGGATTATTATCCCGTTAGCTTACACAGCCAAAAAAGAGCAGATTTTACCACTAATTCAGTCTTCAAAGCTTACCCTTATATCCTCTCTTGAAAAAACAAGGGATGTGTTGCCACTGGCAAGTTTTTTCTTTCTCTTACTTCTTACCCTTGTTTTAGTAGGTGTGCGATACCTTTATAAGAGAAAACAGCGTTATTAATAAAGAGGTGGTGTCTATGTTTGGACTTTTTAAAAAGAAGTGTGCATGTTGCGGAAAACCGCTTGGAAGCAAGATTATCCAAAAAGGGGACAAAAAATTCTGCTGTGTTGCGTGCTCTAAATCAGCCAAGTCAAAAAAAGAAGCCAAATGTGAATTCTGCTAAAAAGGCATTTCAAAAAGGCAAACAACAAGTATATTTCCTTCTTGTAATTTTATTTATCCCGCTTATTTTTTTATCAAGCTTTCATCTCTTTATTTTTAACCAGGGATATTATGAAAAGGAGTTTACAAAAAATAATATCTACGCCGTATATCAAAAAGAAATTGTGGACAATGCTGTTCGTGATCTTTTCACCTATTTTAAGGGAGAAGGTGAGCTAAAAACTTCTTTTTTTAATCAAAAAGAAAGAGAGCACTTGGTGGATGTGAAAGGACTGATACAAAAAGCAAGGTACACCTTCTATCTTGCCACTTTTTTTTGTTTTCTTTTTACGCTCTTTCTTTTTATCTCCAAGCAATACGCTGTAATGGGAAAAGTCTTGTTTGCAGGCGGTGTTCTTTCTACCTCTTTTCTTATTCTTTTCTCCTTATCTCTCCTCTTCTTTAGACCTTTCTTCTACCAGTTTCATCTTCTTTTCTTCAGGAATGATCTCTGGCTCCTCAATCCCGAAACTGACAACCTCATTAATCTCTTTCCGGAACAATTCTTCTTTGATATCTTTAGAGATATCCTTGTTGTTTCTTTTGTTATCTCTCTGGTGTTTATCCTTGTCGGAAAAGTTTTACTCAAGAAATCAGAGGGGGCATCCGCTTAGATTCGATAAACGCTGAAATGATTGGACCTTGGGGTATTTCTCTCCGTTCAAAACCCACGTGGGGGTTATCCGGATATCTGGCCCTTTTGAAAAATCTTCATACTGGAGATATTTAAAAGACTTGCCAAACATTGCTCGCTGCTCTTGGGTATACTGGCAGCTGTCTGCCCCATAGACCACCATTCCTTTCTGGGCCAAGCATTTCGCAAACCCATCATAAGGACCGGGCATAAAAAAGTAGGAATATGCGAAAGAAACTACAACAAGAAAAAAAAGAGCGAGAGATGCGATAAAAACAGTCAGGAACTTTTTTCCTTTTCTTTTCTTTTCCTCGCGGTATGCCTCAAATTGTTTAGAACTTTGCTCAACCTCTTTCTGCCTTTTGAGAGCAAGTTTCTGTATCTTTTCTAAATTTGCCATTATAAAAAAAAGAAAAAATCAGCAAGCGCCTGGCGATGCTGATTCCTGTGCTAAACTTCCAACCAAATCAAGGGGTGTATTAACTCCACATCCTCCTCCGCTTGGTGCGGGTGGTGGACTATTGCTTCCCCCGGTTGCACAGCCGCTAATAAACAATATTCCCACAATAACTATCATGAGAAGTGTTGCGGTCATTACTTTCATTTCAACAACCCCCTACCATTCCTGGCAAACTATCAAGGCTTCCTTGCAATTGGCTATTGCCTGCTGCTCCCGTGCTTCCGCTTCCAACCGTTAATCCTCCATCCTGAATCTCGGATTTAAGGACGGTTAGTTGGACTGCTTGAACCAAAGAAACCACAACCAAAAAAACAAGCACAACAAGCACCAATAAATCCTTTGTCTTTTTGTTCATATTAACAACCTCCTACCATTCCTGGCAGATCTTGCAATGAAGATGCATCTTTTCCAGCAACTTGAATTGCTAAACCAACCATGTTCTTTGGGAACCATAAACTTTTCCATCGCATAACCTCTCGTAAGATCTCAGCATCAGAGTAATCGGTAGATTCCATCAAACCGAGCGTCAATGCTTGAAGCGCGGGATTGTGTTGGCATCCGCATCTCAAATTTCCACCCGCATCGACCCCTTGCGGTCCAACTCCACAGCAGAACTCGCACGCAATTCCTCTTGGGGCCGCTGCCAAATTCAAATAGCGATTCCATACTTCCGGATTATTTTTTTGAACTTCATCTTTCAAGCTGTAGTACCATTTTGCAAGGTATTCCATGGAAGTTACGGGGTCATCAAATGTAATTCCTCCCAGACCCTGGCTATACTTAGGGATTCCTGTAGGAACCATTATATCAATAGCGTCCTGTGCTGTCTTAATCTTATCCACTGGGAAAAGCAAAACAACTGCCTGCGTAGTGGACGTAACTGAAGAAACATCAACCTCCTTAAGGTCCCTATTCTCTCCTCTAAAAGGGGTCGTTAAAACAGCTGCTCCGCTGCTGAAACCGCCGTTTAATTGGGAGTTAATTGAAAAAAGCTGGTACTGATTAAACACAACAAAAAGACCGATAACAAGAATAAGCCAAAGCCTAAACGTCCTCGCGTTCTTTCCATGAAATTTTTGAAGATTCATTTTACTTTACGTAACCTTTTTGTATTACTTTATAATCATTTATAAATCTTTTGGCAAAAGAGGGGTTAAAAACAAGGTTTATTTCTCCCTAAAAAGAAAACTACTGGCTTTAGCCAGTGGATGAATTTTTTGTATTTTTT
>CAZTDJ010000006.1:0-14362 GCA_964612835.1 Candidatus Woesearchaeota archaeon | reverse complement strand
CTATTCCCTTAATGACATCATTGATGCAGTCAGAAAGGAAAAGATGGGCAATGAAACACAGATGGCGGCTTTGAATCTCCTTGAAAACGCAAAAAATTGGGGGCTTTTTAGCGAACGCTCAACACCCATGAGGGAGCTTGTGAAGGGCGGAGAAATTTCTATTATTGATATTTCCTGTTACTCGGGGGGGAAAGGAGGATGGGGAGTGAAAGGATTGGTTGTTGGGTTGCTCGCGAAAAGGATATTCCAGGAACGCATGGAATCTCGAAAAGAGGAGGAGTACGAAAGCATCGAAAGCGGAGAAAGTTTCTTTACAGAAGAAACAGAAAAGGAAGGTCTTCCCCAGGCATGGATTTTCATTGATGAAGCGCATGAATTTCTCCCGAAAAAAGGAAAATCTGCGGCAACAGATGCGTTGATCACTGTGTTAAGGGAGGGGAGGCAACCAGGAGTTTCTCTTGTTCTCGCGACCCAGCAACCGGGAAAAATTCATGATGATGTCATGACGCAAAGCGATATTGTGATCTCTCATGTTGTTACAGCGAAAGCGGATGTTGAAGCATTGAACAGCATGAATCAAAGCTACCTTGTCTCTGACCTCGTAACCTATCTGAATGATCTCCCCAAAGAAAAAGGGGCCGGTCTGCTCTTAGATGACAATTCAGAACGAATTTATCCCCTGCGGGTGAGGCCGCGATTTACCTGGCACGGGGGGGAATCCCCTCTCGCATTAAAAAAAGAAAAGAAACTTGAGCTAGATTTCTGAAACCTTTACTTCTTCCATCAATTCCTTCGCAAGATCCTCTGGATTCAATCTTTCTATAGTGACTGCGGCAAATTCCAATTTTCCCGTAAATGCATTCTTTGAAACTCTTCCTGTCATTTTTATTTGTTCACCCGCAACCCGCTCTGAAACAACCTGAAGCTCTTCAGGAGATAAAAGAGAAAGTTTCTGGCAATCTTCACCCATTAAATATTCTGCGGCATTTCGAAACGCGACAGTCCGTATGGTTTCAGTCCCATCGTCAAAAAGAAAATTAAGAACGAGCGCTTTTTTTGATTCTGTTGCACCATGCTGCGGGCACATCCCTTCCTGAAGTTTTTTATTACACCCAGAGCATGCGTCATACATGCGCGGTGGGTACACTGCCCGCACCGTTCCGCGAACCGTTGTGAAGTCCCCTTCCTGCAACCCCGAAACATCCTTTAATGAAACAGCATGACTCGCTTCCAAGAGAGTAACATCAACTCCTGGAGGATTAACCTCAAAAGAGGAGTTTGTATTTAAATGAACTTCGGGAAATCCTCGGTTGTTTTCTTTGGTGTATGCGTTCTTAATCTGAACAACATCCCCTTCTTTCACCATTTCCTTTTCGAGAAAAGAAAGGTGCGCTGCGTCCCAGAGAACGACCCTTGTTTTTCCTGTTTCATCTCCCACAAACAACGATCCCACTTTCCCCTCCCTGGAATCATTCTTAAAACTCTTTACTTCATACACTTTCATGACTCTCGCGGAGAGATTGATATTTCTCATGCCGCTTTTGATTTCCTGAATTTTATACATCTTTTTCAAAGAGGCATCAAAAAGATTAAGGCCCAGTTCATTTGCGACGATATGGGCTGCTCCTTCCTTTGAGATAAGATTAGAAAGGCTATCAAGCTTTTTCTTAACATGCTCTTCCACTTGCGTCTTCATCATTCCTTTCTGAGAGGCGATTTGATCGACAATTTCCTCATATGACAAGTTAAACATTTTTTTACAAAGTTAGAATAACTTTCCCTCCTGTTTTAAAACATCTTTTGCGATAGAAAATCGAATATGCATGAACTCCCCAACATCCCCCATCATGTGGGTAGTAAGGAAATCGATGTTTAAATATTTTATGCTATCCTGCACCGTGAAACGGTTCCCTACGCAGGTTTCTATTTTTTGTGGAGAATCAAGAGCGTTCCGTACGCACTCTTGGTCTAATGCTCTCACCACATTTTCAAAAACACTAAAGTCCATTGCTGGAATAACAAAACGCTTTTGGTGGGTGATGGCGTATTCCCCCTGGGGCAATATTTGTGGTTCCTGAATTCCTATGATCTTGCCTTCCCTGATAATAATCTCATTCGGCTTAAACGTTTCTCCCAATGCAAAGAGATGGAAGATAAATCTTTTCGTGAATTCTTCTTCAACTTTTTCAGAAGAGGGGTAACATCCAGAAAAATCAAGGACATTTCTCCCTTCATCTTCGCATAGCGAGAGATTTTGCAGATCCTGGATTGCCAGATCTTCGGCGATTCGTGCTTTTTCCTCGAGCAGAAAGTTTTCTGTTGACAAAGAATGAAGATCCTTCATGAGATCGAGGGGAAGTTTTCCTACATACGCCTCCCTTCCCGTCAGAGCTGACGGATCAATCCCAAAAAGCATGAAAATGGAGATTAAAACTGCAAAAGACACGATCAAGAGGATGACGGTTCCTTTTTTATCGCTTAATATCGAAATCATATCCGCCAGTGGTCCCTCCAGCCCCTGCTTTTCCTTTGATCTTCACAATAATGCTTTTTCCATTTTTATCTGGAATTGAAATCTGGGCCTGAATAGGAAGAGAGGGATAATCTGTCCCCATCTTCTTCATTGTCCCATCAGGATAATCAATCTCAAGAAACATCATTTCTGCGTCCAAAATTTTCATCGCTTGTGCGATGGGGGTAAAAATGACGTAGCGGTCCCAATCATTCCTTATTCCTAATGGCCGGGTAGCTTCCACATACTGAAAAAGATACTGGGAAAGGTGCATATCAGATCCCGCATACTTTTGTTCTTTTGAAAAAGATAGCCGTATAGCGTCTGGCAAAGTCAGTTGGCTGACATCGTCCCCATTCTTCTGGAACTCTCCTGTAATCTCCTTTTCCAAAAATTTCTCCAGAGGAATATGAAACAGGAACTGAAAATCTTCATTAAAAATTTGCTCTGCTCGCAATTCCAAAATTCGGTTCTCGACTTTATCAACCTGTTTTTCTGAAAGGGAGGAAAGAAAAAAAGCGGCGATGACCAAGATGAGAATGGAAGGGATGAGGTCTGCGAAAATATCCTCGGTTTGTCCTTTTGCCATTATAGGCTTACCTCCAGCACCGCAAGCTGATCATCAAAGAGCACCAGACTTTTCCTTTTCCAAGAAGTATGTTTTGGATCATGGAAAGAAACCTGCCAGAGGATATCTCCCCCTTCCCCCCTTATTTCTGCTTTCAAAGGGCTCTCACTATTCAAACAGGCCCCAACAGAATCCAAACGTTCCTTTCTCACTTCACGCGTCTGTACTCCTCCCTCATTCTCTGCCGAGACGCATTGAATAAATTTTTGGGATACAATTATTTTTTCAAGTTCACCGATATGCTGCGTGGTCTTCATCCGAAAATTTCCGATGGCAACATCAATATACGTAAATGCGACAATAAGGATAATAACGACAAGAACGAGGTACAGCGCTTTTCTCCCAATGTCATATGCTCCTTTCGCCATCGTTATTTCTTCCTCTCAATGTGAAGTATCTTTGTCTCGGGAATCCACTCCAAAATCCAAATATTATTTTCTATCACTCCCACCAGCTGCTTTTTTCCATCAACTTTAATTTTTCCATTCTCCACTTTCAACCGATAATTATTCTTTCCCAGGGGATATTCTACGACAATATGCTTAGAGGATGATTCAAGAACTCCGACCATGAGGGAAAGGTCATTCTCTAAAAAAGTCTTGGTAAAGCTCTCGTCTGTATTTAAATTGTAAACAGAAAAGAAAAAAATCAGCGCGATGAGGAGGCCAATAATCACTTCAAAGGTGACACTCGTCTGCAAAAACTCTGCTTGGGCTTTCTTCATAGATAAAGAGAAAATTGCAGAATTTATAAATCCAGCACAGAAGCTAGAAGAGCTCTTCCTGTTTATCTTGTTCTTTATTCTCACAGAATTGCCTCAAGGAGCGTATTTTTTCAAAATTACGATGGTCTGTGTCCTGGACAAAGCATGTAAAAGTGCCATTATAATGGAAGAGTTGGTAGGTTGCCTCATAAGAAAAGTCTGTTTGGCCCCGGTACACAAAACTATTATCTCCTTTTTCCCCTATTCTAAAAAGATGGATATTGTTCTTCTCAAAATCTCCGGATTGATTATTAAACTCAAGTGCGCAAAGCTGATCGTCTGGGACAACAAAAGAGTCGAGAACCGCATCTTCTTCGTCAATGAGCTTTATTTCTATCGGCTTTCCATAGCTTCCCATTAATTCAATAGCGTAGCCCTCTGGCAAAGAGGAAAAATCAAAAGATTCTCCAATGCATTCTTCATCGCGAACCTGTTTGGTTTTGTTGTAGGCCATAACAAATCTTTGGAAAAGAACGAGGGCTTCGGTTCTGGGTGTTTTCTCTTGAATACAAGGGGACTTTGTACAAATACCAAGAATAAACCCTTTCCGTTCAACAACAAAATTGTAAGAACCGTCATCATGGGTAAAAAAATCGTCGTGGAGCGGCTTCAGGGAACCTGCAGCAAACAAGGGTTTTTGAAGAACTTGGCCTTGGATCTCCTTGGCCCATTCCACGGGAAAGCATTTCTCCCCTTTTTCATTGCAGTCCTCTTCCCTTGAGAAAGGTACGAGCTCCCCTAATGCGCTCTCTTTTTTGCAGGCACAAATACAGGCGCCTTCGCACGCGTCCGGATAATGCCAGTAATAACTCACGGAAAGGGAAGTTAAAAAACTGCTCACCGAATCCTTTCCCGGATTAAAAGAAACAAGAGCCTTTCCCCCGCCAATCGTGCAGATCACATTTTTTTTCTCCCCATCTTGCAACATAGAGACAAGGGGCTCAATTTTTTCAAAACATGTTTCTGTCAGTGTTTTTGACTCCAGATAATTATACACAAAAATTCCAAGAGGGAGAAGAATAAGCAAGGTGATAATGATTCCAATCAAAAAGCTGTATGACTCAGTTTGTCCTTTCATTTTACAATATCTTCAATGGGCGGCTTTGCTTCCCAAATCTCTTTCATAATGCTCGCGATTTTCCCAGCAAAATCTTTTACATTGGTGCTAAAGATTAAAAGAACCACGATGAGCACAACAAGCCCGATAATAAAAAGGACCAAATAATGGATATCGAGATCTCCTTTTTTTGTCATACAACATAGGGGAGGAATAGAATTTTTAAACGTTTGCTAGGCTCAAGACCAACGACATTGCGACTTGCTTTCGCAAAGTGCCTTGCTTGTTTCATCACAATAAGCGCTCAGAAGCTTGCATTTATTGTCAGAAGTTACTTCGCATGGAGAGGCGCAATTTGACACGGAAAATCCAGCGCAGGTGCTTGCCTCTGCACTTTTATCCTTAAATCCACACTGTCCGCTTCCCGCACTCTCTTCAAAAGTACAGGGAACATTCAAAGAAGCACAGCTATACTGGTCTTGAAAAAAATTTCCATCAAAACTGGCCCTATCTTTTAAGGTGCACCATAATTCACATTGGCTTCTCCACAGTGCCTTTTGATTTTCTGATACATCTGTTGTTTCCCCTATCCCTTCAAAAATACGCTTGATTCCCCCAGTGAAGAAAAGCACGATAATAATAAGGACAATAAGCGCAATTGCGGCAATGATGACATAATTAATAGAAATGTCCCCTCTCTTTCCCACAAGCCTCTTCATAAGTTAAAAAAGGGGCATTTTGTATTTAAATATTTTGTTATGTTTTTTTACTGAATTTCTCTAATTCCTCTTCTATAACCTGTGCAAAGCCCAAAAAAAGAAAAGAGTTATAAAACACAAAAAAGAGGCTTTGTATATGGTTTCCTGGCAGCAGGTTGTAGACAAATTTTTTGAGACAGTATTCTCAAAGAACAAAGTAAAGTACCTTTTCCTTATTTTTATTCTTGGATTTCTATTGCGAATCCTTGCCGCAAACAACCTGGGATTTGTCGCAGATGAGGCAATCCACGGCCTGCGCCCCATAGGAATCATAGGGAGCGGAAGGATCAACGCGATGGACGAGGCCCCCCTGTATTATTATGCTTCGGATTTCCTTTACAGAATATTTGGTGTCTCGCTGTTGAGCAGCAGACTCCTGTCGGTTATTTTTGGAGCATTTTCAATCCTGCTGGTGTACCTCATCGCGAAAAGACTTTTTGATGAAGAGGTTGGCATCATCTCCTCATTCCTGCTGGCAGTCTCTGCATTTCATGTCCGATTCAGCCTTGCGGAAATGGACATCACGATGTCTTTTCTTGTCTTGCTGAGTTTATACTGCATGATCCTTTTCCTTGATAGAAACGCGCCATGGCTCCTCCTAACTACTGCGGCCCTTTTGGGAATTGCATTCCTCATAAAACCTATTGCGCTCCTCTTCCTTTTTTCCTATGTCTTTTTTGCACTCATATATCTTTACAGAAAAAAGGACGAAAGGCAAAAATTCTTCACAAAGGAATGGCTGAAAACAATTGCTCTTTTTGGGGTCATCCTTCTCATCTTTTTCATGCCGATTCTTTCCTTCAACTATGTTCTTTATACTCAAAAGGGGATTACGGACGTGCAGTTCTCAAGGTTTTTTGGAGTTGCGAAAGAGACTTATGCATCCATTGCTGACACGATTGAGCCGTTCAAAATAAGCACCCTTCTCAAGGGGTTTAAGAATATCTCTAGCGGTATTTTTCTGCGGATTGAGCCCATTGTATTCATTCTTGGAATTTTAGGTTTTGTAAGCGCGCTGCGGAAAGAAAAACTGTACAATGGATTAATAGGAATATGGTTTATCATCGCCTTCCTTTTCCTCACGGGAACATCCTGGCTCCACACCCATTTTGTAACCTTTGTCCCTGTGCTTGTCCTCTATGCGGGAGTTGTGCTTACAGATATCAAAAAAGAGATCCTCAAAAGAAAGCATATTCCTTACCTTATCCCCCTTTTTCTGGGAGCGATCCTTCTCGCAAATCTCTTCTTCATTCCTGATAATGTATTCCCCCATCTGACAAGCCAAAGCGCGATGGGAAAAATGAGGGACTATGCAGAAAAAAATCTTGAGTCACAATCATTAGTGATCGCGGATGCAAGAATTTATAGGGGAAGAATTGCGTGGATGCTCCATGATAAACATTACCTCGAATCATCCTATTTTAATCAATTTTTCAGCGCAGTTGACCAAATTCCAGGAGACAATATTACTGTAAAAACCTATTTCATTGAGTGTTTTCACGATGACTGCGGGTGGGGTGCTCAACAAGTTGCCCCTATCAATGGAAGTTCAGAAGAGATTACAAACCTCTTTAAAGGTCTCGCGAAAGTCAAGACAGTAATCGCAGGAGGAGGGGGATATGGGGAAGAAAAAGGGGATCCTTACTTTATTGTGTATGAAACACAGGCAAGAATAAAACCCCAGATGTTTGATCTCGCGGACGCGACCCACTCCTTTTATTTTTATCCTGTTGGATGGAAGAACGACAAAGCATCTTTTGATTACTACTCGCCGCAAACTCTTTTTGAATCCGCGCTGAACACATTTTCTCTGATGGTTCTTTATGCGGGAATATTTTTGCTCTTCGCGTCATTACTCCTTCCCATCTACTTCCTGGTAAAAAAATAAAATGAAAAAAGAAAAAAAGATCGCAATTTTCATTCCCACGTACAATGCTTCAAAAACGTTGCCTCTTGTTCTTGACCGCATTCCTGCAGACCTTAAGAAAAAAGTAAAGGAAATCTTTGTCGTGGATGATGCCAGCCAAGATAACACCTACTTAATAGGCGTAGGATACAAAAAAGTAAGAAAGATTCCGAACCTCAATGTGTACAAACATGAAAAGAACAGGGGATATGGGGGAAATCAAAAATTTGCGTACCGCTATGCCATCAACAAAGGATTTGATATTGTGGTAATGCTGCATGGGGATGCCCAGTATGCTCCAGAAAAAATTTCCTACCTCCTTGAACCCCTTGAGAAAGGAAAGGCGGATATGGTGTTTGGTTCACGAATGCAGGGGCGCCCCCTTAAGGGAGGAATGCCATTGTACAAATTCATCGGAAATAAGGTATTAACGGCGATCGAGAACAGAGTATTAGGATTGCGCCTTTCAGAATACCACTCTGGATTTCGGCTTTACAGCTGCGAGGCGCTAAAGAAGATCCCCTTTGAGATCTGCTCGAATGATTTCCATTTTGATACAGACATTCTCATCCAGTTTAAAGTTGCGGGATTGCGGATAGCGGAGCGACCCATTCCAACGTACTATGGGGATGAGAAAAGCCATGTCAATATTGTCAAATATGGTCTCGGGATCCTTTACTCCTTATCCAAGTACGTGCTGCATAAATGCCACATCTGGGAAGTCCCAAAATTCGACCCAAAAAACTTCAAAAAAACAAAGGATTAGGCAGAAAGATATTTCTCAATCGTGTCTTTGTCAATTGTTACTTTCTGATTCGAGCCAGAATTCTCATAAATAATAGGGTTCACAACCATATCCAAAACTGTCCTTAATGATCGCGCTCCAAGGGAAAGTCGATCTGCCTCTTCCGCGATTCTTCTCAATCCTTCTCCAGTAATATCTACTTCAATGCTTTGATTTTTGCATATCTGCTGGTACTGGCCCAGAAGGGCGTCTTTTGGCTTTTGTAAAATATCAACCATCTCTTCAATCGTTAATTTATCGAGCTTAAGAATAGTGGGGATTCTTCCTAAAAACTCCCTTTTCATGCCATATTGGTGAAGCATATCAACATACAATGGTTTCTTCTGATCTCTTGCCGCATTAAACCCCACGGATACATGGGAGGCGTCATATGTGGCTCTGATCTTATCAAGCTCGGTAAATGCCCCCCCAAAAATAAAAAGCACATTATCCGTCCTAAATTTTTTCTTCTGCACAGTAGCCTTTCCCTGGCGGACATCCCTCATATCCACATTCGTTGTAGGAAGCTCAATTTCGCTCCCTTCCATTTTTCGCAATAATGCATCCTGAACTCCGCCCCCATTAACATCAGGACCATTCCCGAACGTTTCCTTCACCTTGTCAATTTCATCAATATAGACGATTCCCTTTTCGGCTCTTTCAAAATCAAAATGCGCGGCTTTGACAAGCTCATAAAAGATTTCATCTGCTTTTTTTCCTACATATCCTTCAGAGGTATACTCCGGAGCCTCTACAATCACAAAAGGAACATCCACAATTTTTGCGATGGTCTTTGCCAAAAGAGTTTTTCCACAACCCGTGGGACCCATGAGAAGAATATTATTTTTTTCAACATTCGTTGAGTTGTTCAAAATCTTCGCATAGTGGTTGCTGATTGCAACTGCCAGCCCCTTTTTTGCCGTGCTCTGTCCCATAACATACTCATCTAATCTCTTGTGAATTTCTTTTGGCGGCAAAAAGACAAGAGGTTTCTTCTCTTTCTTATTTGTATCAGTAGGGAGAAGTTGCTGTCCTGTCAACAGAGAAGTATAAAGGATATCTATCTGGGAAAAAACTTGCTGTGCAAATGGGCTTTCTCCCTTTACTTGAATCCTGTCTTCCAAAAGAAGATTGTTTCTTCTATCTCTCCCAAAAAGGATCGATCTTTGAACAAGAACTGGATGAGGATCATTTCCGTCCTTTAAAACAGAAAAATAACTGGAATGGTTGCATATTTCCTGCAATTGAGGATGAGAAGGATATGAACCCGATTTAGAGGCGTTGAGATGCTTGTGTACTTCTTCCGCAGTAATCTTAGTTCCCATAAGCAATGCAGGTGTATAGGGATTTGTCACATACGCAAGAGTTGCCTTTGTATCAGCAAGGTAGTATTTCTTTTCAAGAAATTTTTCAATCGCTTCGTTGAGGGTACTAATATAGCCCGCAACATCTTCTTCATTCTTAAAATTCAGCACCGAGGATAATTTTCTTTCAAGACTCATGATAACCCTCTGGATTGTGGGGGGTATCTTGTATATAAAGCTTTTGCTTGTAATTACTTTTTAGAAATAAAAAATAGAAAGTTAGTTTTATATAAAAATGGGGCTTTTAGGCTTGTATGGGGGTTTTAGTAACAGGCGGATATGGCTTTATTGGAAGCAATTTCATACGCTATTACACAAAAAAGTATCCCGCTACAAACATCACCCTTCTCGACAAGCTCACCTATGCGGCAAATCCAAAAAATCTTAAAGGCATCAAACCAAAAAAATACTCCTTTGTGAAAGGGGATATTTGCAATGCGAAAATTGTAGAAAAACTCGTCAGAAATTGTGAGGTGATTGTAAACTTTGCCGCGGAAAGCCATGTGGATAATTCTATCTTTGCGTCAAAGGTCTTCACGAAAACCAATGTGCTGGGAACCCATACACTGCTTGAAGCTGCAAGAAAAAATGATGTGGCCTGTTTTTTGCAAGCCTCTACTGATGAAGTGTATGGCTCAAGAGAAAAAGGTTCCTTCAAAGAAACAGATCTCTTAAAACCGAATAGCCCCTATGCTGCATCAAAAGCGGCTGCTGATTTGCTCTGCCGGGCGTATGTGAAAACCTACGGATTGCCTGTCAAGATTACCCGATGCACAAATAATTACGGCCCCTACCAGCACCTTGAAAAGTTAATCCCTAAGTTTACCACCCATGCCTTGCAGAATAAACCCTTGCCCTTGTATGGGTCAGGAAAAAATGTGCGTGATTGGATTTATGTGGAAGATCACTGCCGCGCCCTTGATATTGTTTTAAAAAAAGGAAAGGTGGGGGAGATTTACAACATTGGCGCAGGGAATGAAGTGGAAAATGGTTTGATTACTAAAATGATCCTTGACTCTCTGCACAAGCCTTACTCCCTTGTCAAACATGTCGAAGATCGAAAAGGCCATGACTTGCGCTATTCGCTCAATACACAAAAGACACGCACGCTGGGATGGACTCCAAAAGCAAACTTTAAGAAGCAGCTCGCAAAAACAATTGAATGGTACAAAAAAAACCAATGGTGGTGGAACAATGCTAAAAATACTTTTTAAAAAACTGAATCCCATCCCTGATGAACGGGGGTTCCTCATGGAGATCCTGAGAAGCGATGACGGGCTCTTTGAGAAATTTGGGCAGGTTTATATTACCAGCTGCTATCCCGATGTTGTCAAAGGATGGCACAGGCACGAAAAACAGACGGATTATTTCTGCTGCGTCAAAGGGATGATCAAACTGGTGATCACTGATGGCAAGTACTACAAGGAGTTTTACATTGGAGAAAGAAATCCGCTCCTTGTGCAAATTCCTCCGGGTCTCTGGCATGGATTCAAAGCGGTGGGAACCAAAGAGGCATTAGTTTTAAATATCCCCACTTATCCCTACAACGCAAAAAAACCTGACGAGGAGAGAAAACCCAAAGATTTTTTCAATCATCTCTACCGTTGGGAACTTCATGAAAGATGAGAAAAATTTTCATAACGGGCGGCTCAGGACTGTTGGGGAAAGCGCTTGTCAAAATCTTTGATGAGAAATATTATACCTACTATCCTCCAAGGGAGGTGATGGATCTTAAAGACAAAGAAAAAATATGCAATTTTTTTGAGCTTTCAAAGCCGGATCTTGTTATTCATGCGGCATCTCTCACGGACGTGGACTACTGCGAACTGCATCAGGGGGAAGCGCACCAAGTGAATGTGGAGGGAACACGGAATATTATTGAGGCATGCAAAAAAGCAAATGTAAAATTGGTGTATATTTCAACAGACTTTATTTTTGATGGCCAGAAAGGGAATTATGGGGAAGATGATATCACCCGGCCAATCAATTACTATGGAAAAACGAAGTTTATGGCGGAAGTTCTTGTAAAAAACTCAGGCCTCCCCCACCTGATCGCGCGGGTTTCCATTCTCTACGGAAGATATCCCAACAAAAAATTTGTGCATTTCGTTATTGATAAACTAAAAAAAGGGGAAGAGGTGCATGTCGCAAAAGACCACTACGGGAGTCCAACGCTTGTGGACGATATCGCCTCTGCCTTGCACCACTTGTGCTTGAAAGAAAAAACAGGAGTCTACCATGTTGCGGGGAGCGAAAGGCTCTCGCGATATGAAATGGCTTTAAAAATTGCGGATGCTTTTACCTTCGATAAAAATCTTATCAAACCCATTGCCGCGGCAACCCTGAAGCAGCATGCAAAAAGGCCCATGGATAGTTCTCTCTGCATTGACAAACTCAAAAAGGAGGGCGTTGAAATGTCTGATTTTTCCACTGGCATCAAAAAAATGCGAACATGAAAGGAATCATTCTTGCGGGAGGGCATGCGACGCGGCTTCGGCCAGCGACAAAGGTTACGAACAAGCACTTATTAGATATTGGCGGAAAGGTGATGATCGAATATCCACTTAACACCCTCAAAAAAGCAGGAATAAACGAGATTTTAATTATTACGGGAGCAACCCACATGGGGGACATTGTCAACTATTTAGAGGATGGATCTGAATTTGGGGTGGACATAACCTACAAAGTTCAAAAAGAGGCAGGAGGAATTGCCCAAGCAGTCGGATTGGCAGAAAAATTTTCAAATGGAGAACCCATCGTGGTCATCTTGGGGGATAATATTTTTGAAGACACCTTTGACTTAAGCCTTAAAGAGGGGGCGAAGATTTTCCTTAAAAAAGTCGATGATCCTGAACGGTTTGGTGTTCCCTCTTTCCAAGGGAATAAGATTGTCGCAATAGAAGAAAAGCCAAAGAATCCCAAAAGCAATTATGCGGTGACGGGATTGTATGCATATGATCATAACATTTTTAACATCATTAAAAAGCTCAAGCCTTCCGCACGAGGAGAATTAGAGATTACGGATGTGAATAATGCATATTTAAAACAAGGAAAATTAAACTATGATTTTGTCAAAGGGTTTTGGAGTGACGCAGGAACACGGCTGAGCCTGCAAAAAGTAAGAGAATGGTTTTTTGAAAAAGAGAAAAAGAACACATAATAAGATTAGAGTTCAGGATAAATGTCTACTAATTCTTCAAGAGATTTAAGAATTCGGACCTCTTGGGGAACTTCAAGATTCCTATTTGCCTGTTTCTCATATTCCCACGTTATCACGGGGACATAAATCCCTTTAAATCCCGCTTCGACTGCCGGCAGAATATCACTCGCAAGAGAATTCCCCACCACATACATTTTTTCTGCAGGAAATTTTTCTTTGATCCTTTCATACAACAGCTTGTTTTTGTTCGCAACAATAAACTGCCTATTTTTTGTGAAATATTTTTCAAGAGACAACGTTTCTATCTTTGTTTTCTGAATATCATTTTCTCCTTTTGTGCATAATACTAGCTTGTCATTGTTCTTTTTGTGCAACTTCAACATTTCTTCTGCGCCTTTCATCAGTCCCTTCTTGAAATAGTTCTCCTTGTTGAATGCCTTAAGCCCGATTTTATAGCAGCGATCGGCAACTTGATCATCCGGCACAACCCCAAAAGTATCGCATAGCCGGTAATACGTTTCCTTCAAACTTCCCGGAAACCGCGCTTTCTTAAATCCTAACTTTTCAACCCTTTCCCTGTCAATTTTTCCTTCCAACTCAGCAACATACGTCCAATAGCTTATTTTCTCATTAAAGGTGTCAAGCATGTACTGGATGAACTCGGAAGTAGGAGGATAATAATCATGGGCGCAAAAATAGAGGGTATCATCTAAATCATACACAAATGTTTTCTTGTATACTCTTTTTCTTTTCATTGCCACATATTTTACTGAAAGGAGGTATTTAAGCATTTTCCTTTTTTGAACAGCAAAAAATATTAAGAGCTATTTTAACAAATATCTATGCTCGATATTCTCCTTTTTCTCGGCATTGGGATCATCGCGGGATTTTTTGGAGAGCTTGCGGGCGGCGCGCCAACCATCGTCCTTCCTTTTCTTCTCCTTCTCGGAGTTCCGATTAAAAGCGCTGTTGCGAGCACAGCAGTTGCTGTCTTGGGGCTTCAATGCACCTCTGTTGTCCTTGAATATTGGAAGAATAAACTTGATGTAAGACTGGGGATATTCCTCTCTTTTTTTGCAGTTCTTGGTTCTTTTGTTGGTGCGCATTTTCTTTTGAATATTAATGAAACAAGCATTAAAACAATCGCGTGGATTCTTGTGGGTATTGCATTGCTTCTTTTAATTTTAAGATGGAAGTTTATTATCAAGGAGAGGCATGTAGTCATGACAAAAACACGGTACCTTCTCGGCGGCATGCTTGGCTTTATCGTGGGGGCATATGGGGCTTTTTTTGGAGCAGGAGTGGGAATTTTTAACATCTATCTCTTTGTAGGGATATTTGGAAAATCGATTTTCAGCAGCCTGGGACTGAGAAAAATGCTTTTATTGTTTACCTTTCTCACGTCAAGTATAGTCTTTCTTTTCAGTAAC
>CAZTDJ010000005.1:0-15553 GCA_964612835.1 Candidatus Woesearchaeota archaeon | reverse complement strand
AGATAAAATAACCAATTGGTGAGTCTTTTATATTATTTATCAAGACACAAACATAGAAATCAGGATTTGTAGCTTGATTAGGTGAGTTTAATCTAAACTGCCACTGTTTATATTGGTAAAGATTACCGTGCCTGTTGGAGGTGCTTACAGAGGGTGTCGCAGTTTTTACCTCTATCTTTTTCCCATCCTCACCCAATAAGTCAAAAAAGAAGCCAGGCGTTGTACCCAATACCTTGTAGCCTCTTTTAGCAAGTTCCAATCTTACACATGATTCACCTAAGTAAGCAAGCAAAAAAACCCCTTTCTTTTCAACCACCCTCTTATTCTCTGCCATTTGTTTAAGTCTTTATCATTCATACTATTGAAATCTTTTCAATAAATACTTTTCGCATACATTTTGTAAGCGGCATGCGGTACAAGATACATTATACGGCATCGGATTATTGCTGGTTTAAACGGTTTTTATTGGTCTTTTGCATAAAACACCACATTCTAACAAAAAAGGCAGGCTAAAATGGTTTTTTTGGAAAATTATATAAAGGAGGATGAATAATAATTTATAAAGAAAAATAATCTATAAAGAAAAGAAGGAGGTGAAAAATGGACAATAATCAATTCTGGGCATTTTTAGTCGTAGGTTTCCTGCTTGGCGGTGTGCTTGGTGCTACTGTAGTGAGTGTCGCGAAGAGTGGACCTGTCGGAGGGCTAACGATGGAAAATGGAGGTGGTAGTAGTAGTGGGAAACTTGGCTCTCCTGGTAAATGGGTTGATAATCCACAATCGCTAGACGAGAAGGTAGTTAGTAACTTTGGAATGTGTATGTCTGGCTGTGAAGATGGTGCAGGCGGGGATGCAGCTGTTTGTGCAAACCATTGTGAAAGCACTGCCCTTACCCCTGAAGGTTATAAATATGATGGTAGTAATGGAGAGATATATAAAGTCAGCGACAATAACAAAAGGAAAGTGGTAGGAACGTTAAAGACCGGTAGAATGGGAGCTCAGGGTCAGCCTTATTAGATAACGCAATAAACTTTTTTAATTTTCTTTTTTATTTATTTGGATTAAATATGAAAGTTTATCTAATTCTTTTTTTAGTTAATAAAACCCCAAATACCAATTTCGCCTAATCCCGTGTATGGAAAAAGAGGCTGTTTTAAAAAAGAGGAGTATAGAACTAAGGATTTAGGGGAAAAGCTAGATTTAGGGGGAATAATTAAAGATATTTTGAGAATTCCTCTTCACTTACTTTTGCAAGTTTTAACACATTTTTTAAGGTTCCAATCTTTAATTCTTTATGTACGGGGACAACTGTCCCTATTTTCCCTTCTTTAGTATTCTTAGACAATCTAACATGACTTCCAGATCTGCCACTAATCTTAAAGCCAAACTTATTACAAAGAATCTTAATGGCCCTATGCCCTGAGACTTTTCTCAGTTTTGGCATGTTCAACCTCAAAAATAGTCATTATTGGTTTTTCTTCTTCCTTCATTGGAAACTCTTCTAAGTAAAGTTCTGTTGCTTCTTTTAAATTTGCAATAGCTTCTTCAATAGTTTTTCCTTGACTCGTTGTTCCAATTTCTGGACATTCAGCCACGTACATATTTTCTTCTTTGTGTAATATTGCCGTAAATGCCATATAAAGTATAAAGCCAAATATCTTTAAATAACTATCGCCATTTTTTCTGAAAATTTTTTAAAATGAAAAAAGAAACCTTAAATACCAATTTCGCCTAATCCTCTGTATGGAAAAGGGGGAAGTATTAAAAAAGATATCAACAGAGCTTAAAATCCAGGGGAAGAGCCAGAGGACAATAGCAACATACGCCTCTTTCAACAATAATTTTTTGGATTTTATTAAAAAACAGCCGGAGCAGATAAGCGAAGATGATGTGAAGGAATACCTCGCCTACTTGATTTCTGAAAGGAAGTATGACCCCTCCAGCGTTTCTTTGGCGCGATCTTCCTTAAAATTTTTTTATGATTCCATTTTGGGAAAAAATATCTTTGCCCACATCAAAACCCCTAAAAAACAAAGGAAACTGCCAGAGGTGCTCTCCAAAGAGGAGGTTAAAAAACTTCTTGCGGCCACTGATTCCTTGCGAAACAAGCTTTTGATAGAGTTTATGTATTCCTCGGGATTAAGACTTTCAGAATGCTTAAAGATTAGAAAAGAGGATGTAAACATAGACGAAAAAGTAGGGATTATAAAGGCAGGGAAAGGGAATAAGGACAGGTTTTTTATTCTTTCAGAGAAACTTATCGTAGATTTACAGGAATACCTCGCAACACATCAAGAAAGCCTTATTTTTTCTGGAAGAAAAGGGCATTTAAATTCACGCACTGTTGAAAAAATAGTTAACAATACTGCAAAAAAAGCAGGCATCAGCAAGAGGGTTTATTGCCACCTTTTAAGGCATTCTTTCGCAACGCATTTATTGGAAGCAGGAGTTGATATTAGGAAGATCCAGGAGCTTCTTGGGCATAGCAATCTTCAAACAACCCAGATTTATACAAGGGTTTCTACAGAGGAATTAAAAAAGGTTAAAAGCCCACTAGATGCATTATAGAAAATTTATTAAATACGCTTTGCTTCTTATTTTTATGGGCACAATAGAGGGTTTAGAATCAGTTTTTAGCAGGCTAAAACGGTTAAAAGAGCAAGAACAGGAACCCAAACCACGGCAGGTTATCAATCCTTTTACAAAAAAAGAAGAAAAGCCGATTGTTGAAAGGCCAAGGCTATCTAAAGAGACCATTTTTACGGGAAAGGTTGAACGGGCAATTTTAAAAATGGAAGGGATTGATAAAAAAATGAGAGAGTCAGACATGTATCTTAATTATTATGATGAGCTAAATCAGGCCAAGAAAGAGTTTTTAGAAGTGCTTAAAGAAGCAGAAAACCACCAAGTTGATTTTCCAGAAAGAGTTCAAAGTTTGATTGACAAAATTAAAAGAAAACACAAAATAGGATTATAAATTATAGCCATAAATTAAATATTCTTCATCCATTTTTTAATGGTGGCCCTAGCGGTTTTATGCTCTTTTATTCCTTCTTTTGTGAGGAAATAAATCTTTTTTCTCCCTTTTTTAGCATGTTTAATTAACTTCCGTTTCTTTAGACTTTTTAGTGCGGGGTAAATTGTCCCCGGAGTTAATTTTGAACCCCTCCATTTCCCTATTATCCCTGCTAAATCATCTCCGCAGAGGCTTTTTTTGCTTAGTTCATTGACGACATAAAATGATAAAAAGCCCTTTAAATTAATACATTGCGAACGCCTTTGATCCATACCCTTTTTATATTTCTTTGGTTATATAAATATTTATATTGCCTATCCAATATATAGTATATCATATATATCTTATAACCAATATATTGCTTGTCCAATAGATACTCTTGTTATTTAAAGGAAGATTATTATTAAAAACTATAACCTTTAATCAAAATATATAGCTTACATTATAGTTAAAATATCTAATTAAAAATTAAAAAATATAGACATCTATTTTCCTAAAAGAAAAATTATTTAACCTCCCGTAGTTTTTATACAAAAATGCAAAAAAAAGAGAATGGAAGAAAGAGCGTTCAAAAAGGGATTCTTTTGCTTTCTGAAATTCAGATGTTGCTTGCAATGAAAAGAACTTCTCTTGCAATTCTTAGAACAAGCCTTGGATTTTTTACAATTCCCCTGGCAATCTTCACTACTTTGATTGTAACATCGAGGTATTACGATTTTTTTGAAGTTACACACATTCTTGTTCCCCTGTTCATCATATCTTTTTCACTTTTGGTTGCAGCGATATTTATGTTTGTTATTTCTATAAACCGGATTGTAAAGATAGACAAAAAAATAATAGCCCTCACAAAAGAAAGCGAGACTATAAAAAAACTTATTGAAGAAAGCGATATCAAATTACAACTCCCCTCATTTTCCGATCTTACAAGTTTTATGGGAGATTTAAAAAAATTTACTGAACATTTTGCAAAAAAATAGGGCAATTTTTATGTTCTATAAGACTTCTTTCAGACGTCCAACGCTTTTTGCCGCCTCTTTCCCCTTTTCCGTGAGAGTTATTGTTTTTATTCTTCCCATTTTTTGAAAATTCACAAGTCCAAACTTTTCCATTTCCTTTAGCAATTTAATCGTATGCGAATAAGTGCAATTAATATGCTTTGCGATAACAGATCCATACTTTGCAGTATGCCCATTGTTTAAATTTAGGAGAAGCATCGCTGGTTTTTTTCTTAGAAAAGTTTCAAAGAGACTTTCTTTCTTTATTTTTTTGCCCATAATATAACCTCCCTCCCTTCACCACTTGTGAGAATATGAAGTGTCGTATGGATGTATATTCTACAACAGCTATTTAAAGCTTTTCTTTTTTTGAAATAAAAAAATTTATAACTCCTTATACAAAACTTTTAATAGCATGCTTGATATAAAACTGATTCGTGAAAATCCAAAACTCGTAAAAGAGAATTTGAAAAAGCGAAAAGATAATGAAAAATTAAAATGGCTTGATTCTTTAGTCAAATACGATCAAGAATGGAGAGAAGCGAAACAAGAAATTGAACAGTGGTGTCATCAGAGAAATATCATCACGCATGAAATTGCGGAATTAAAAAAAAAGGGACACGACGCAGCAAAAAAGATTAAAGAGGCTGCAGAATTTCCTCAGAAAATTAAGGATCAAGAAATAAAGATTTTCGAATTAAAGGAAAAAATAGATTTTTATCTTCTGCGAATTCCGAACCTTTTGCATGATTCCGTGCCCTATGGAAAAGATGATTCTGAGAATGTTGAAATCAAGAAAGTAGGAAAAATACAAAAATTTAATTTTTCCTTGCAGAGCCATGAGCAGATTGCAGAGCGCCTTGGTATTATTGACTTTGATAAAGCCGTAGAAATTGCCGGGCATGGATTTTATTACCTTAAAGGAGACTTAGTGAGGCTTAATCTTGCCCTTATGCAGTTTGCTCTTGATACATTAACCAAAAAAGGATATACCCCTATAGAACCCCCATTCATGCTTCGAAAGAAACCCTATGAGGGAGTAACGGATCTTGCTGATTTTGAGAAAGTGATGTATAAAATTGAAAATGAGGACCTTTACCTTATCGCAACGTCAGAACACCCCATTGCAGCGCTCTATTCAAACGAAGTTATTGATGATGCGCAGTTGCCTTTAAAATATGTGGGAATGAGTCCTTGCTTTCGAAAAGAAGTGGGAGCTCATGGGATTGACACCAAAGGAATATTTCGAGTCCATCAATTCTTTAAAATTGAGCAATTTATTTTCTGCAAGCAAGAAGAAAGCTGGAAATATCATGAAGAATTAATCCAAAATGCTGAAGAGATTTTTAAGGGATTAGGGATCCCCTATCGCATGGTGAATATCTGTACAGGAGATATTGGGACCATCGCCGCAAAGAAGTATGATCTTGAGGCATGGAGTCCAAGGCAAAAGAAATATATAGAAGTAGTGAGTTGCAGCAATTGTACAGACTATCAGGCGAGGAGATTGAATATTCGATATGGAAAGGAAGGGGGAGAAAAGAGATTGATACACACCTTAAATTCAACGGCATTGGCAAATACGCGGACATTGGTCTGTATTTTGGAAAATTATCAGCAACCGGACGGGAGCGTTAGCATCCCCTCCATCTTACGACCGTACATGAACGGACAGCAAAAATTGGAGGTAAAAAAGAATGAAAACCACGGAAGAAAACAAACAAAGGAAAAGAAAACTGTTTGATGAAGAAACACGGGAAGAGAAAATGAGGGAGATCGAGCGGGGAGAAAAAGATAAAGACATATATTCTCCGGAGTCCCTTGAGCTCATGGAAGAGGCAGACGAAATTACCGAACTTGATGAAGGGGTTATGGAAGGATATGAAAAAGGGGACTTTTTAGCTGAGTGTGCGAAATGCAAGAAAATGTTAACGACTGATTTCATTGAAAAGGAGATTGACGAAGAGGTCTATCGGTTCTGTTCCTCAAAATGCGCGGATAAATTCAAGAAGCCCCAAGGGAGCCTTTAATTTTAGGGCACTAACGCATCTAATTTAGAAAGAACTGCGCTAGCCGGGGTTCGAACCCGGGTCGCAACCTTGGCAAGGTTGAATTCTACCACTATACTACTAGCGCATAGCCTTGTATATCCTTAAAATGTTTAAATGTTTTTCCTTATCAAAGAAATTTGTATTTTCTAACAGAAAAATAAGGCACATCAATAGTTCGGGAGGGTGTCAATTCCGGCCCAATTAAATTTTTGTCACCCAGGAAGATACTAACATAATTAGCCTTTACTTCTGTAATGGTTCCAGTCACATAGAGAGCAACTGCTTTCTCTTCTAACTCTTTTTCAAAAATACCATACTTTTGCGGATCTAATTTCAATGAAACTATTTTGCCAATGTCTTCTTTTTTGAATAACCGAACCATAATCAAGAAGATTTTCAATTTTAGTTAATAAATCTATCGTCGGGCTTTTTTAACTGGGGCCGCATGTCGCTTAGGTACGCGCCGGGCTTTTTTGACGAAAGCCTTATAAAGCAGAGTGAATTAACACGTGTTAACTTCAAGGGAGCAAAATGTTCACTACATACCAAGAGATAGAGGCAAAGCAGATTATTCCCGCATTAAGAAGGGGTCTAGCAATGGCTTTAAAGGATATGGGAATCCCGCAACACCGAATTGCTTCTCTTCTACACATGACAGAGGGGGCAATAAGCCAGTACCTTATGAAAAAAAGAGGGGGGGAAGTTGATTTTAGTGAAGAGATGAAAAAGGAGATTTCACGGGCAGCAAAAAAAATAGCAAAAGGGGGAAGCCCCATTAAAAAAATGCAGGAGCTTATTCGTTACATCGAAAAGAATACCCTCGTCTGCGGGGTCTGCAGGAACCAAAATAAAGGAATATCTCCTGGGTGCAAGATCTGTTTTTAAGATGGACAAATCCGCAATAGAGATCAACAGGACATTGTATGAAGACAGGAATGAAGAGAGGCATTTCTATAAAGCAAAACCCGGCCTTTCAGAGGAAGTTGTTAGGGAGATTTCGCGGCAGAAGGAAGAGCCAGAATGGATGCTTGAAAAGAGGCTGAAGGCTTTTGAATATTATAAGAAAAAGCCCATTCCAAAATGGGGTCCAGATTTAAGCGCGCTTGATTTAGATTCTATCACATACTTCCTAAGGCCTGATGCAAAGGAAAACGCCACGCGGTGGGAGGACGTTCCCGCAGATATAAAAAAAACATTTGAAAAATTGGGGATTCCCGAAGCAGAGAGGAAGGTTCTTGCGGGAACAGGGGCTCAATATGAATCCAGCGTCGTATATCATAAACTAAAAGAAGAGTGGGAAAAATTAGGGGTTATTTTTCTTGATATGGACGAGGCAGTAAGAAAACATCCAGATCTTGTTAAGCAATATTTTATGACAAAATGCGTTCCCATTAATGATCACAAATTTATTTCTTTGCATGGCGCTGTGTGGAGCGGCGGAACTTTTATTTATATCCCCAAGCGGGTTAAAGTGGGCATGCCCCTTCAGGCTTATTTTAGGATGAATGCGCCAAGTGGGGGGCAGTTTGAACATACTTTGATTATCGCGGATGAAGGAAGCGAGATTTCCTATATCGAGGGATGCAGCAGCCCCATCTACAAAAAAGAATCATTGCACGCGGGATGTGTTGAGATTTATGTTGGAGAGGGCGCGAGAGTGAGATACAGCAGCGTAGAAAACTGGAGCAAGAATACGTATAATCTCAATACAAAAAGGGCAGTTGTTGAAAAAAATGGAATAATTGAATGGATAGGAGGAAATATGGGGGCGGGGTGCACCATGCTTTATCCCTGCAGTATCCTCAAAGGAGAGGGCGCGAGGGCAGACCATATCGGTCTTGCAGTAGCCTCGAAGGGACAAGTGCAGGATACAGGGGCAAAAGTCATCCATCTCGCAAAGAATACTTCTTCTACGATAAAATCAAAAAGCATCAGTACGTGCGGGGGAATAACCACCTATAGGGGACTTTTGAAAATCGTGAAGGGCGCAGAAGGATCAAAGTCCCATGTTCAATGCGATGCGCTCATCATGGATGACATCTCGAAGTCAAACACCTTCCCAACGATGGAGGTCATGGAGGAAAAAGCGGATGTAGCGCACGAGGCAACTGTTGGCAAGATTAGTGAAGAACAATTATTTTATGTGATGAGCCGGGGAATTTCGGCAGAGGAAGCATTAAAAATGATAGTGGTTGGTTTCATGGAACCCATCATCAAGGAGCTTCCTCTTGAGTATGCGGTTGAAATGAATAGGCTCATAGAGCTTGAACTCGAAGGGAGCGTTGGCTGATTCTTTTACATAATGATTGGGGGTTATCATGCATATCAAAGAACCATCATGGGTCGTGAAGAGCAGGGAAGAAGGAAAAGTATTTTTTGATACATTAAAAAATCATGAAACAAAAGATTTTCCCAAAGATTTTTCTTTGGATGCGGTTCACCTCGCAGATTACCAAAAGGATTTCTTTCATGTAAAAAAAGAGAATAAAATCTCTTGCATGGACCTCCAAGAGGCGTTTTCACAGTATGGCAAAATAGTAAAGGAACATTTTGGAAGACTTTTGAAAATGGAGGATAAGGTTTCTGCTTTTTCCAGTGCTTTTTGGAATGCGGGTCTTTTTGTGTATGTGCCGCAAAATACAGTGTGCACGCTTCCGTTGACTATTGCTTCGCAGCAGTCTTCGAAACCCATTCTTTCGAGAATTCTCTTTTTTATTGGCAGGGGCAGCGAACTTACCATCATCGAGGATTCCAAGAAAGGAAAAAGCCCGTTTTATGGAAAGGCAGTAGAGGTTTTTGTGGGAGAAAATTCAAGAGTCACCTATATCGATATCAAAAATTCACAGGACGCGCAAGTCCTAGGAATGAAAAAATGTTCCCTCGCAAAAGACGCTGTTTTAAACTGGGTTACCCTCGGGATAGGGGGCGGGAAGGGAGTGTATGAAATTATCAGTTTTTTGGAGGGGGAAGGTTCAAAGACAAAAAATGCGGTTGCTTTTTTGGGGGTCAAGGATCAGCAGATAGGAATATATACAAAAGCCGTTCATTATTCTCCAAGAACTGAATCACGGTTATTCACCAAAGGAGTAGTCTCTGGCACCTCAAAAGCAAAACTGGGGGGCCTGATTGAGATTGCGAAAAACGCGAAAAATGCAGACGGCCACCAGAAGCTTGAGGCCCTGATTGTGAATGAGGGCGCGAAAGTTGATGCGGTTCCCGATTTGCGTATTGATAATAATGATGTAACGTGCAGCCATGGCTCAAGCGTAACCCACGTAGACACTGAAAAACTTTTCTATATGATGAGCAGGGGAATCATAAAGAAAGATGCGAAGAAAATGATCGTGGAAGGATTTTTAGGAAGTATCGTGGATACTATCAATAATGAATCTTTGAGAAAAAAGATTTGCGGCAGGATATCCTCTACGCTGGAGAGAGAACAATGAACATAAAAAAAATAAGGAAAGATTTTCCTCTTTTGAACAGAACAGTTAATGGAAAAAAATTAATCTACTTTGATAATGCCGCAACCTCGCAAAGGCCAAAGCAAGTTATCGAGGCGATGGACCATTTCTATTTCCATACCAACGCGAATGTCAATCGCGGAGTTTACAGATTAAGCGAAGAAGCGACCGAAGCATACAATCATGCGCGGGAGGAAATAGCCCATTTCTTTCATGCACGATTTGATGAAATCATTTTTACAAAAAGCACAACAGAATCTTTGAATCTTCTTGCATATTCGTTGGGGGAACAATTGAAAAAAGGGGATCATGTTCTTCTTACTCACATGGAGCACCACAGCAACATCGTGCCGTGGCAGCAACTGGCAAAAAGGAAAGGGATTAAACTTACGTACGTTCCTCTTGCAAAGGACGGCACACTTGATGAGGAGGACTTCAAGAATGCATTCACACGAAAGACCAAAATCGTTTCCATGACCCATGTTTCTAATGTACTGGGAACTATTAATGATGTGAAGAAGTTTGCAAAGATTGCTCATGACAACAACGCTCTTTTTATTCTTGATGCGGCACAGAGTGCCCCCCACATGGCCCTTGATGTCCGTGAATTGGGATGTGATTTTCTTGCATGCTCCGGCCATAAAATGCTCGGTCCTTTTGGAATGGGTGTGCTGTACGGAAAAAGGGAACTCCTTGCAGCAATGGAGCCTTTTTTGTGCGGAGGAGACATGATTCAGCACGTTGATTTTTTCTCTTCTACCTGGAATGAACTTCCCTGGAAATTTGAGGCAGGAACTCAGAACATTGCAGGGATTGTTGGGCTTGCGGAAGCTGTTCGTTACTTAAAGAAGATAGGAATGGAGGAGATTTCACTCTATGGAACAAACCTCGCGCGATATGCATATCAACGTATGCGGGCAATAGGGGGGATAAAGCTGTATGGACCGAAAGGAAAAAGAGCATCCCTGGTATCTTTTAATCTTGGAAAATTGCACTCTCATGATGTTGCTGCGTTCCTTGATTCGTATGGCATTGCGATACGTGGGGGGCACCATTGCGCGATGCCGCTTGCGCGCATGCTTAACATTTCTGGTTCTGCAAGAGCAAGCTTTTATTTGTATAATGGGAAGCAGGAAATTGACATCTTGTGCGACGCTCTTAAAAAATGCGGAGAAGTTTTGAAATGAGCGCGTCAACCCTCTATCGGGAGCACATATTAGATCACTATAAAAATCCAAGAAATTATGGAAGAATGGGGCACGCAACCGTTTCAAGCAAGGGCTCAAATCCGTTGTGCGGGGATGAGATTGAGATATTCCTAAAAATTGATAAAAAAGGGAAGATTACGGATGTGAAATTTCTCGGAAAAGGGTGTGCCATAAGTCAAGCCTCAGCATCTCTCTTAACAGAGGATGTAAAAGGGATAGGTATCAGGAAAGCAGAAAGCATTTCGAGCAAAGAAATCCTCGGTCTGTTGCACATTGAAGTTGGACCCGTAAGACTTAAATGCGCTTTATTGCCCTTAGAAGCGCTGAAAGGAGGCCTTTCTCAATATAAAGGGAAGCACTGATGAGAAAAGAACTCGTTCTTAAGGATGTGCATGTTCGCGTTGATCGCAAGGAGATCATTCAGGGGGTATCCCTTTCCATTAAACCAGGAGAGATTCATGCGCTGATGGGTCCCAATGGTTCTGGAAAAAGCACATTGGCGCATGCATTGATGGGAAATCCAAAATACCCCATAGAAAAAGGAGAGTTTTCTCTTGGTGGAAAAAGTCTTATCCACCTCGATGCCTCAGAGCGCGCCAAGAAAGGGCTTTTCCTTTCTTTTCAAAATCCTGTCGAGCTTCCCGGAATTACTGTTGCGAGCTTTTTGCGGACCATTATGAATGCAAATCGAAGCAATGATAAAAAATTATCCGTCATGGATTTTTATCGCATCGCCAAAGAGAAGTTGAAATTTTTAAGAATTGATGAATCTTTTTTAAAGCGGTATGTCAATGAAGGTTTTTCCGGGGGGGAGAAAAAAAAGTTTGAAGTGTTGCAGATGGAGCTGTTGGAGCCAACATTCGCAATTTTGGATGAGACCGATTCGGGAACAGACGTTGACGCGCTTCGAACACTTGCGGAGGGAATCAACGCCATCGTGAAGAAAAATAAAACAGGAGTTTTGCTCATCACCCACTATACGAGAATTCTGCAGTACATTAAACCGCATGTTGTCCACATTCTTGTAGAGGGGAAGATTGTCAGGAGTGGTGCAAGCAAGCTCGCGAATGAAATTGAGAAAAAGGGATACTCCTGGCTTTTTTTAATGAGAAAGAGTTAAATATCCTTTTTTTCACTTCTCAAGTATGGAGATATGGTTACTGCTTATTGGAGTGGCTTTTGTGATTTTTATGCTGTTCTTCCTTTTTATGAAAGGCCTTAAACTGCTTTTTAAGATAGCCCTTATCGCGCTGGGAGTTTTCTTTCTTTATCAAGCATATCTTCTCTACCTTGAGCCCCTTGTGCTTAAAAGTTGTCCTGCGGATTGTGGGGATGGAAACATGTCTACCGTCGATTATTGCAGCAAACAGACAAACTATGAATGCATGCATGCGCCGCAGTGTTTTTGCAGCGACACAGATCCTTGTACAGAAGAGACATGCTCTCTGGAGACAAATTTCACGTGTGTTCATGAGAAAATTGAAGGGTGCAAAATTACATGAAGAATATAGTTCTTGCAGTTTCCTTCTTTATCTGAATCTTTTTTCCAAATATCTTTTTAATAAGCCATACATTGGTTTCTGCATGTTGAGTAAGATGGTAAGAAATGAACGAACCATTGCAGATTGCTAGGTAAGGGAGCAATTGGTCTGACATATAATCATCAACGGTTGCAGGACTTTCAAGTTGCTTGATTAGTTTCTCTGCCGCTTTTTTTCCAATTTCTTCTGCAAGGACTCCCCTTTCCCCTATTTCGTCCCATCCCATGATAGTATGTTCAAACGTCGCCCAGAGAATAATGCTTGCCCCATCACTTAACGTTTCGCAATATTCAATAGTTATTTCAGAGTATATTTTTGTTGCTTGTAATAGCATGTCTGCCGCCGCCTTTCTCATCCTTTCCGCAACCCGGGATTTTTGAAGATTTTTTGATGCCAATACAACTCCTCGCAAGGAGAGCATCTTTCCTCTTTCTTTCAGTTTTATGTTCGATGTTTTTTCAAGAGGATTTGTTTTAAGAATAATATCTGCGCCGCCCTTAGGATAGAATCCCTGCTTTCGTATCTCAATTTCTGCATGAAAACCCAATTTTTTTATCATCTCTAAAAAAACATATTTTGTGTAGTAAATATGGGGTGCATGAAGGCCAACCGTTCCCCCACCAACAATTTCAACCATCACCTCGTTCTTTGAGAAGAAACAAGGAAGAAGGACGCATTGCATGATTAACCCAATACTCCCGCTTGTGTTTACATCAATCTGTACAGATCTTTTTGTAAGATTTTCTGGAAAAAAAGTAACTTCGGTACTTCCTAAAGAAGCACCTTCTACTTTTGCATTACAGAGGTTTGCAACGGTAAGAAGGGATTTCAAATGCTGCTCTCTCAAGCCCGGTTTTTTTCTATTCTTTCGGATATTAATAATATGGACAGGTTTTTTTGTTATTGCAGAAAAAGCTATGGCAAGGCGGATAATAGAACCCCCGCCCTCGCCATACGTTCCATCAATCTCTATCATGTTTTGAAGTTTTGTTTTTCCCTATAAAATCCTTTTCATCTTGTTGCATTGTGCCCCAAAAGCTATAAATAAGGCAGAACATAAAAGAAGGGTGAGGTTATCATGCCCCTGTCAAACATTGGACCCCTGATTGAAGCCCTTTTTTCAAATACCACTGCAGCCCTCATCCTCCTTCTGTTAGGTTTGCTTATCGGAAGGATTTTTGGGAAGCTTGCAAAAAAAGTATTGCATGAATTTCAGGTCAATAAGGTATTACGGGAAAGTGGAACAAAAATTCCGATGGAGGAACTTATCGGCTCTTCTGTAACCTACCTCACTTATTTCATTGCCTTTATTTTTGCGCTGCAGCAAATAGGGCTTACGACTACCCTTTTTTATATTATCCTCACTATCTTTTTTTTAATTGTTGCCATTGTTTTTATTCTCGCCTTGAAGGATTTCATTCCGAATGTGTTTGCTGGATTTTTTATTCACCAGAGGCCATTGCTGAATGTAGGGGAACGCGTGAAGGTTGGGGAAGTTGAAGGAAAAGTGAAAAGCATTGCCCTTATTGAAACGCAGATTATTACTGATGCAGGCGACACCATTTACATCCCCAACTCGCTCATTCTTAAAGGGATGGTCGTGAAAGCAGGAAAAAAATAAGAGGAAAATAAATAGCGGGAGGTGGATTTGAATTCGGCAGTAGTTTCCTACTTCCACCGACCTCCGGGTTATGGGCCCGGCGGACACTCCTAGCTGTCCTATCCCGCTATCAATGGGCTAAACAACTCTTCTCTTTTAAAGCTTTCTTTTAAGGAGATAAACCCTCAGAGTTTCAAAAAACAATTTTTTTTCAGAAAGTACAGCACACGAATATCCCTCTTCCCCCATAATCTTTTCAACGTCGCCGGTGAGGGAGCTGCACACCATGAGAATTTTTCCATCTGGTGCCAAGTGCTCTTTTGCTTGGTGAAGAAATTTTTGGATGAGTTCATGCCCTCTTTTTCCGCCCGTCGTGATTTGTTTGACTTCTTCATCTTCCCCTTTATCTTCTGGCAAGTACGGGGGATTAAAAATGATAGTATCAAATATCCCAATAATGTTTGAAAAGAGATCCGAAACAACTGCTTGAATATTTTTTTTGAGCAGGTGCTTTACTGCTGTCGTATCAATGTCCGCAGCCAACACATCCCTTCCCTCGGCGAGTGCAGATTCCGCTTGAATTCCAGAGCCACTTCCCATGTCAAGAACCTTCCCTCGCGCATATTTCTTTACCTGCGTAGTAAGGAGATAAGAATCTTCTCGTGGTTCATAAATCATAAATACAACAGAAACCAGCATCTTAAATATTTTTGGATATGAAAGGCTAAGAAACCTTTATATATAAAAAATTCCCCTTCAATCTTTAAAGAGGAAAAAGTATGTCCAAACGTTTTTTGATAACCACACTACTATTTTTAATCCTGATACCTGCCGCTTTTGCCCAAGTTTCTTCCTTTTCTTTAAACCTTTCTAAAACAGAATATGCTCAAAACAAGTCCCTTGCGGGAAATCTCCTGGTTAAATTTACAGACAGTGTAGAAAAAGACGCCTTTATTGAATTTGTTTTGGGAGGGATAACTCAGAAACTCAGCCTTGCGGAGGTTTTTGATAAAATTCCTGTGAGTTATAACGCGACGCAGAAGAAAACAGAGCTGCTGAATTTTTCTCCTGAGATTACCTTTGATTTTCCAGATAAAGGGAAACAGACTTTTGGTCTTGAACTTCCAAAGAATGCAGGAATTAAAGGCATGGAGTTTAAGATGGCGGGTCTTGAGAGGAATGGCGTGTATCCTAAGTCTCCAAAGCTTGATTTTGGGGATTCAAGTTATTACGGAGTGGAATATTTTGGATCAAAGCTCGGATGGAGCCAACAAGCATATACAGGAAAAGGCCTGAACCTTCTTGCCACCAACATTGGGATCATGCAGGTAACAAAGGATGATATTGCGAAGAATTTCTGCGAAGTTATCACGATCCCTAAAACAAAGCACGTTCTTGTAAATCTCCGGTATCGATTGAAAGATAACATGTCAGACTTCATGAATTTGACTGCAGGGATCTATAGCTATGATGGCTTAATGCTTATCGGTAGCAATATCTGCCAGCTTCCCTACCCGACGACTTCCATGGAGTGGAGGGGCTGTGAAATCTTCAATCAGCAATTCATTTTTGAGGGGGAGTACTACGCATGTTTTACGGTTGAATATGCCCCTGATAATGCCAACTATGAACTCAATTTTGAAAGCTCAGGGAATGTTTCGAGCAGTTATTCCTGTTA
>CAZTDJ010000004.1:0-15986 GCA_964612835.1 Candidatus Woesearchaeota archaeon | reverse complement strand
GCAAAGAAGGCGGCGGTTAAGGTTGAAAGCACCCCCCTAGAATTTACTCTGGAGAAAGGAGATGTAAAAAACCTTGACCTTGACGCGAACGGAAAAAAAGACCTTTCCTTGACATTAAATGATGTTACTGCTGGATCAGTTTTGTTGAAGATCGAAGTGCTTGAAGAGCTAGCTGATACTGTGCCTGCTCAAGAACCAGAATTAGATACAACAGAAGATGTGAGCGGAGCAGCTACCGCGCCCCCTGCAGAAGGAGAAGCTCAAGAAGCGGGGAAAACAAATGTTCGGCTTGTTGTCGGAGCGCTTTTAGCAGCAGTTGTATTAGTCGCGGCTGTTGTATTCTTTGTATACAGAAAAAGAAACCCATAATCTCCCCCATATAAAAAAAAGCATTCGTTTTTTTGGATTTAGAAAATTTAAAAGGAAAAGTTTATATGTTTCGAAAAATAAATATGTTTATATGGGAAAAAAAGCGCAATCAAAGTTATTGATTGGGATGGATATCGTTGGCTTTTCATTAATTTTTGTAGGCGGGGCTTTGATAAGGTTCTCGAAAGATGAGATTACTTCAGTTATTGGTGGTTTTGTCCTTGCGGGCGGTGTTACTGTTCTAAGTCTTACGAGGTTGATAAGAAAATGATAGATGCGCAAATGACCTCTTTGTTAGCGGTTGTGATAGAAAGTATTGGGATATTATTGGCTGAAAAAAGAACAGCTTTGTTTTTAGGATTAGCCACCATACTCACGATCATATTATTTTTTATTGCCTAGCTCTTAGAAAACATTTTTTCCGTGTGGAAAGCCATCCAGAATTAACATTTTTTACACAACCCCCCATAAAAAGGTTTAAATATGTTCTTTTGATTTTTAATACCAATGAAAATAATAACTCTGCATGCAGATTATATCACCTACGAAGCTGTCAAGCCCGCGATTCAAAACCCTGAAAAAGTTGAGAAAAAGCCGGTGACAGTAAAGGAATGCCTTGTTGTTCTGGCAGCTGCTGAAAAGAGGGACGAGAGTGATATCAAAGGATCTGCCTCAAAACTTTGTGAAGAGGTTACAAAAGTCGCGGAACAGCTGAATGTCAAAACAGTCGTGCTTTATCCCTATGCCCATCTCAGTTCAGATCTTGCAGGACCCGTAAAGGCGTTGGAGATTCTCCAGGAGTCCGCGACAGCGCTCGGGAAGCATTTTACGCTGTATCGCGCGCCATTTGGATGGTACAAGCATTTTGAAATAAGCTGCAAAGGGCACCCCCTCGCTGAACTTTCCCGGGAGTTTGGCCCGGAAAAAAAGCAGGAGGAGTCCGCCGCTCTCCAAGCAGAAAAAATCAAGAAGTCGAAGCATTATGTCCTTGATGTGGATGGAAAGCTGCATGACGCGGACATGTTTGATTTTTCAAAATATCCCTCCCTGAAAATGTTTTATGGGTATGAAACGCACGGGACACGAGCGATGAAGAATGAACTGCCCCATATCAGGCTGATGAAGAAGCTTGAGCTTGTTGATCACGAGCCAGGCTCTGACCCCGGGAATTTTTCATGGGCCCCAAAAGGAGTTCTTATCAAGCGCCTCATGGAAAATTATGTCACTTCTCTTACCGCAAGCCACGGGGGAATGGAAGTTGAGACCCCTATCATGTACGATTATAACCACCCTAACTTAAGCAAGTATTTGCAGAGATTCCCTGCGCGCCAGTACAAAATTTTAAGCGATAACAAGCAATATTTCCTGAGATTCGCCGCGTGCTTCGGTCAGTACCTTATCATGAACCGCATGCAGATTTCTTATAAGAACCTTCCCTTGCGCCTCTATGAGCTGACCCATTTTAGTTTTAGAAGGGAGCAGCGGGGGGAATTGGCGGGCTTGAAACGATTGAGGGCGTTTACCATGCCTGATATGCACACGCTATGCAGGGATATTCAGCAGGCAAAAAAGGAATTCATCGAGCAGTACAAGCTTTCCATACAGTACATGGCAGCGCTGGGATTGGACTACGACCTCGCATGCAGATTCGTCAAAAGTTTTTACGAAGAGCATGAGGAGTTCGCGAAGGAGCTTGTGAAAGTCGCTGGAAAGCCCATGCTGCTTGAGCTTTTTGATGAGCGATATTTTTACTTTGTGATGAAATTTGAATTTTCCGTGAATGACGCGCTGGAAAAGGCTGCGACACTCTCAACGGTCCAGATTGACGTTGAAAACGCGGAGCGTTTTGATATCACCTACACAGATGAGGAAGGGAAGATGAAACACCCCTATATTTTGCATGCCTCAATCTCCGGAAGCATTGATCGCGATGTGTACGCGCTGCTGGAAAGCGAAGCGATGAAGGCGCAGAAGGGAAAAAAGCCCTCGCTGCCTCTTTGGCTTTCACCCACCCAGGTGAGGATTCTCCCTGTTTCTGTTGAGAATCATTTTGACTATGCGAAAAAATTGGCTGACGAGATCGGCAAGCAGGAGATTCGCGTGGATATCGATGATACTGAGCACACGATTGGAAAAAAGATTAGGAACGCGGAAACCGAATGGGTCCCCTATATTATAGTGGTGGGAGATGAAGAACTTAAAAGCTCTGTCCTGCAAATCCGCGTGAGGGAGACAGGAGAAATCAAGAAAATGAAGGCCGCTGATGTTGTTCATGAGATAAAGAAAAAAACCGAGGGATTGCCTTTTCGAAAATTACCCTTGTCAAGAAATCTTTCCCAGAGGCCCGTTTTCATCTCTTAGGATTTTGATTTTTAGTGTTTTGCACGTGTTTCGCGAGAAACTGGATCTGCTTTCCAATCTTTTCCTTATTTTTTAAGGGGCTGATATCTCCCACCTCGCTGAAGGCCAATTCGATTTTCTCCTTTTTCCATCCAGCAGAGAGCACTTTATTCAAAATTTCCTCTTTTGAATGCCCATAGTGAAGATTGTATTTGATGTAATCCTTGAGAATGATGAAATCCTCCTCTTCAATGTCTGGCTTCACAATCTCTTTTACTTTTTCAATTTCTTTGATAACAGACTTTTCAACAACTTTGGGGGGAGGCGTTTTTACGCGGAATTCCCTAATCACAAAAATGAGGTAGATGATGTACACAACAAGGACGCCTACCGCGCCGTAGATGAGGGTTGCATATCCATAGATTCTGCCAAGGAGCGTTAAAATAACGAGGAGAAGAATACCAATAACGATGCTCGGAATGAAGGCCCACATGGTTAACTCCTTTTAATTGAGAAGGTAGAAGGCACATGCCCGAATCCCGCTGTCGCGCTTACCTTAAATTCCCGATAGTCTGTAACTACTAACGGTTTTTCCTCGCTTATGCTTTTCCCTGCCGCGTCCGCGATTTTTCCGAGGATATCATCAATCTCTTCAGCGCTTGCATGAATGTTTGTTTTCAGTTTCATGAGCTCATCGTGCTCCACCATAATATCCCCATTCTCGCAAAAGATATTTTTGATATGCGGGTCATGGAGCAAGGGCTCTATTTTTCCAAGGCCTTCCTTTTTGAGGAGAGCATATTGGATTTTGGGAACGTCTTCCTCACTAAACTCTTTTTTCATTTTTTTGAACATCTTCTGCGTTTTTTTCCGCATCTTCTTTTCATCCATTATTTCTTTTTTTTCAACGCCCTTGAAGAATTCATCCAATCCCTCTGCGGTTTCCCCGTCAATCTCCGGTTCTTTCAGAGTATATATTCCGCTCGAGATGTGTACATGAAAGGAGAGATCCAGCTTTCCCTCAATCAAAGGGGCGTCATATTCCACAGGTTTTTGGATGATCGCTGGTTGCCATTGTTCAACGCTTTCCTTTTTTATGTTGTGGGGAGCAGGAGGCGGAGGAAGGGGAAAATTTTCTTTGACATGAACAATCCGCTCGACAACGTGAACATTTGGCGCTTCCGGTCTCGCAAGGCGGGGCAGTGGCTGTTTTTCCTGTATTTTTTCCTCTTTGAGCGTGTTTCTCTTCCTTTTTGCGACGGTAAACAGCGCCCGAACAAATCGCGAAAGATGACGCATGCGATGCTTGCGGTCGTCAAACATCTCTAAAATCTTTTTTAACTCCGCTGCTTCTTTAATCTTTTTTTCATCAATCAAAAATTTGATGTCCTTCATATTATCTCGAGAAACCTAAAGAAGTTGGCTCTTTTTGTTTTTCTCTGATGTACTTCTCAAGAAGAAGGAGGCCATTCGCGATCCTCTGGTTCTGGTCAAGCAATTTTTCCAGCCTCTCCGCAAAGGGATCCGCGTCTTCCCCTTTTTTAATTACCATCGCAGCTCCTGAAAAAAGTTCAAGAAGCTCTTTCATCTGTTTTGAAAGTCTAGACAGTTCAAGCATAAGATCCGCGTGTTTATTCTGCAGGGCGATATTGGTCTCAAGAATTTGTTTAATAAGCTCTTCTTTTCCTTCTTTGGCCTCTTTTATCACGTTTATCCCTCTTTTTAGTTATGATAATAAGATACTCCCGCCCCTTAAATAGTTTACCCTTTATAAATAGAGTTTATCATGAAACTGTTGTAGATTGGAGCGTTTAGCCTTTTTTGCTATCTGTCGCTTTGAGGGACTTTCTTAATGGATTGCAAAAGTGATGTTTCCCATTTACCATTTGAAGTTCTCTCTTTTGTAAAATTTGTATAGCTCGTTTTTCCACTATTTTTGATTCTTGTTGAATTTAACCCATTTTATTATATTATTATTATAATACATTTCTTTATTACAATAATATACTACTACTATATAAATATTCTCATATGATAATATGTTTCTTTATTATATAAGAAGGTTTAAATAGGAATAAGATTCTTTATTCATTATGTCTTTATTCAATGTTGTATGGAGAAAATACAATCTAAAATCCAACCCTTACTTTTTGGAACCACTTACCCTTGAAAATAGCACCATACCTATATTAGGTTTTGTTGGAAGAAAGAAAGAGATAGAAACAATAAAGTCTATGATCAGTATGGGCGAGGGAAGATTTTTCATTATAGGTGATGCAGGAGTAGGAAAAACATCACTTCTAAATTATGTTCGATATAAAGCATTAGAAGGACAATTTTTTACACCACTCGATGAAATAGAAATGAACTACATAATGAATGCTCAACAATTCATTATAGAAACACTCCTTACAGTGTATCGAGGATTAAAATCTCAAGAAATCAGTTTATCAGAAGAAACAGAAAAAACTTTGGAAGACTTACAAGAATCAGTTTCAAGTTACAACCTTGCAGATGATGAAGAATTAGCGGGAAAATTAAGTTATAACAAGCTAAAAGATTTATTCAAAAAAGTAATTAAAGAAATAGTCCATCCAAGATTCAAAGGAATAATACTGCACTACGATAATCTTGATAGCATAAAAGAGAGAGATGAGATAAAAACTATGATGGGGCAAATAAGGGACTTACTCCTCACACCGAATATAATTTTCTTTTTTGTCGGCAATAAATCGTTACCTGAAGAAGTTGGGTATGAAAGCAGAGTAAGACAAATATTCCAAATGACTCCTTTAGAAGTAGAACCACTAACATTAGATGACGTAAAAAAAGTATTAGAAGAGAGAATAAGCCTTCTAAGAATTAACGAAGAAACAAAACCAGAAACACCCCACACCGAAGAAGGGTTAAAATTATTATTTAAGTTGCATGAAGGAAATCTCAGAGACACACTAAGCAGTTTATTTACTTGTGTAATGGAATTAGCAAAAAGCAATAACCCCATAAAAATTAAAGAAAAACTACTAAGAAAAGTGTTATACGAAAAAGTAGAAAGAGACTATCTCAACGGATTAACAAAAGTAGAAAAAAGCATCCTACAAGTAATAATGGATTACGGAAAACCCATAACACCAACAGAACTCTCAGAAATTACGAAGAAAGCCCCACAAAATCTTTCCTCAAAATATCTACCAAAACTACAAGAGAAACATACCCTGCAGTTCGTGGGAAAAGAAGGAAAAAAAGTCTACTACAAAGTAACACCCGAAGTAAAATGGTGGAAACTGAAAGCAAAATACCCCTCTATTGAAGAAAAACAAGATTTAAGAAAAGAAAAAATATCTTACTGGTTAGAATAAAAATGAAAAATAAAAAGAGGGAAAGTAATTGATTACAACAGAGAAGAGTCTTTTTATATTTTGACTTGTTTAATAAAAGTGGGTTTGAAATAAGTAAAAAAGACAGTTTAAACGATAATGGTTTTATCTGCACAATTTTTTTAAGAAAAAGTAATTTTTATTCGTAAGTTCCTTCATGCGACACGCCCATTCAAGTCCCGAAAATGCGACAGAACCTTATCACCCTCTTAAAGATTCATACAGATAGACGGCGCAGATTCCGAGCGCAAGGACCCCCAGGATATTCAGGGAACTAAAGACCGCGTCTCCTCCCTGCAGCCGCATAATCTGGAAGATGGAGAATAAAAACAATACGAAAAAAACAGCCCCTGCGGCGAGCCCTTCCTTTACCATCTTTTTTTCACATCCAGGAGCACCATATTCCCCTTTTGTTCAACTAAATTCATCTTTTTTAATTTTGCCAAAAGAGCATCAATCTTTTCCTTGGTAAATTCCGTGAGAATCCCAAGCTCTTCAACAGAAAGCTTTTTCTCCTCAATGAGGTATTTTAAAATTATTTTTTCCTCTTTTGAAAGTCCAGAGTATATCTTTGAGAGGTTGGTATAGAAGTCTTTTTTGTGCTCCTCAAAATACACCGTGTAATAGATCATGAACATGCTGACGATCGCGAGGATGCTGTAGGCGAGGAGGCTGGAGTATCCTCTGGTGGATTCAAGATTTCTGATCACATAGTACACCTCTTCATCCAGGTTCCCTTGGCCATAGATGCTAAACATATTCTTTCCGCAGACGACCGCGGTAAGGGGATGCCCTTTTTTTCCAAAGGTGAATTTGTCTGTTCCGCTCAAGCCGCATTTTCCTTCAGGATGGGAATGGATGGTGCCAATGACATTAAATCCCGCGCATGTCCCATAGGTGATGGAGGTATTTGTGCTTTCCCGCACAGGGGGAAAAGAAAACCCGCGTATTTCAAACAGATTATCCGCGTAGGTTCCTTTCAAACAGAGAACAAATTCATGGCTCGCGTTCGCGAGGAGCGTATTCACCTTTTTCGCGACATCATCATCAATGAGAACCTTCGTGTTCTTGGTTACAGGACTCAGCGTTGTTGAGAAAGAAGGAATATTAAACAAAAGGAATATGGCGAAGATTGCAAGAACGAGCACGAGCGCGAGGGCCGCGAATACCTCTTTTTTTTCAACACCATGGGTGGTGTAGGCGCTGACCAGATAAAAAGAGACAATCACGACAAGCGCGATGGGGATCAAAAAGAGAAGCATATACGCAGGAACAGCCTTTTTCGCGCAGTATCCCTCCCCCCCGCAGAAATATCCTACTCTGCATCCCGCATCCAAGTGGCAATTCAGGCAGTCCTCCCCGCTTTCCAGCTTGTGGTTGCCGCAACTATTTTGCGAACTTCCAAAAGGGATAATCATAAGAAAAAAAAGGAGAATAATAAGGGCTTTCTTCATGAAGGAATACAAGAAAAAGGGATATATAAAATTTGAGCTTAATCCATATCGCCCATGCCGCCCATTTTTGGGCTGGGGAAATTGGGTTTCTCCTTGCCAGACGCCGCGATAATATCGTCAATCCTTAAAATTAATTCGGTTACTTCTGCGGCGGAGCTGATCGCTTGGGTTTTGATTGACAGGGGTTCAAGAACTTTATTTTTCCATGCGTCTATGATTTTTCCTGTAAACGCGTCGAGCCCTGCCCATTTCATTCCGGACTCATGTTTTTCCTTTAGTCCTGTAAGGATATCAATAGGGTCAAAACCCGCGTTCTCCGCGAGCGTTTTAGGGATAATCTCAAGGGAATCAGCAAATGATAATACCGCGAGCTGCTCTCTTCCTGAAAGTTTGGTCGCGAATTTCCTGAGGCGCAAGGACAGTTCAATTTCTGTCGCTCCTGCTCCTGCCAAGATTTTTCCTGTTTTCAGCGCTGACGCAATGTCTCCGAGGGCGTCCTTGATGGCTCTTTCCACCTCATCAATCACTTGTTTTGTTCCCCCGCGAATCATCAAACTTACTGCTTTGGGATTTTTGCATTGCCCCACATAGGTCATTTCATCTTCCCCAATCTTTCTTGACTCAACAAGCCCTGCGTCTCCAAGATCAGCTGCGTTCAGATCTTTGAGATTGCTGATGATACTGGCTCCGGTCGCCTTTGCGAGGCTTTCCATGTCGCTTTTTTTGATCCTTCGCGCCGCGTAAATCCCTTTCTTCGCCAGGAAATGCTGTATCAAATCATCAATTCCCTTTTGGCAGAGCACAACATTAGCGCCGCTTTTTACAATAACATCAACCATATTTCTGAGCATCTTTTCTTCCTGATCGACGAATGCCTGCAATTGGTCCGGAGAGGTAATCTCTATTTTCGCGTCAGTTTCTGGGCTTTTAATTTCCAGAGCAACGTCAAGAAGCGCGATCTTCGCTTTTTTCACGACCGACGGCATGCTGGGGTGCAGTTTTTCTTTATCAAGGATGATTCCCTCAATAAGATCAGAATCTTCCACACGCCCCCCTTCTTTCTTTTCTAGTTTAATATCATTGACATCCACTTCTGTTTTTCCATCTTTCTTCGTCATAACCTTTTTAATCCCGTTCACCACAAGATCAGCGAGTTTTTCTTTTGACATCTCAGCGCCCTTCCCTGTCATCGCAGTTAACGCGATATCCTTGAGGGAGGCAGTTTCATTTTCGCTGATTTTTTCAGAGATTTCATTTAGGATGCTTAGGGATTTCTCTGCCGCGAGCCTGTATCCTTTAATGATGACCGTGGGGTGGATTTCATTATCCAGCAATCGCTCCGCATTTTTCAGCAGTTCCCCAGCGATAACGACAGCAGTTGTTGTTCCGTCTCCCACTTCATTCTCCTGTGTTTTCGCTATCTCCACCATCATCTTCGCGACAGGGTGTTCAATATGCATCTCTTCAAGAATCGTCACTCCATCATTCGTAACGGTAATATCCCCCATGGAGTCAACAAGCATCTTGTCCATTCCCTTGGGACCCAAGGTTGTTCGAATAGTTTCCGCGACCAGTTTCGCCGCGAGAATATTATTCCGCTGCGCGGTCTTCCCTAATGTTCGTTGATATCCTTCAGGCAAAATATAGATGGGTTGGTTTTGTTCAGCCATGAGTAACCTTGTTGCATAAACTAAAAAAAGGTATTCTTTCTCTCCCTTTATAAATCTTTTTGTTTGGCTCTCTTTTTCACCCACAATATTTAAATAATCTCAAGGAATCCCATCCCATCATGATTCCGCTCAATCAAAAAAACGTAGGGGCAATCTTGGTTGGATTTTCCATTATTTTATTGGTTATTCTCACGTTTATTAAAATCGATGTGGACAAACAAGGGCTTTTTCTGTGCGAGCTAGTGAGCGAGGACCCCAGCCTTAAAATGGAGGATTGCCCGGTGCATAAAACGAACACCTCATGGTTTATTGTGGTATCGTTTGGATTGGCTTTTCTCATCTTGGGAATCGGGCTGTATAACATCTTTGTTCCCGCGAGGCAAGAGGAAAAGAAAAAGCAGGCTGCGGACGTTTCAAAGTTAGACAGCGATGAAAAAAGCGTGCATGCCCTCCTTCTCCAGCATGAGGGCTCAATGTATCAAAGCGATCTTATCAGAGAAACAGGATTTTCGAAAGTGAAAATGACGAGAATACTCGATAAGATGGTAAGCAAGAAAATCGTGGAAAGGAAAAGGAGAGGGATGACGAATATCGTCGTTCTTCTGTAAATCTTGTGAAACTAGTTTCACCATTATTTACATAAGGTGTTTCAATTTCTAAGATTCTATGAATATAGCAAAAGAAAGCGCGCATTATTTGGTCATTGGGCTGATGATTGGACTGGCCTTTGTCATGTCTTTTAACGCGTATGAATTCGTGAAGGTAAGGGACATTCAGTCAAATATCCAGACGATGACATCACAAATAGTGCAAATAGCATCTAGCGATGAACCTGTGGGAACAGCAAATGTAAATTCAGTGGATACGCTTTCTGAAGATATTCGTTTGGACATATTTCCTAAAGGCGTTCCACGGATGTATGGGGCAGAATTGGGGGTACGTTTTGATGATGTGAGCGCACAGGATCCCTCAAAAGCTGACGCCACTATCAAAAAATTAGGAAAACTTGACCAGGAGATTGCCCTTTCAGAGATTAACAAAACACGGTACATCTTTATCCTGAACATCCTGGAGAATGGGATTTCCTGCGAGTACTGCTGCGGCGCTCCGAGCATTATTTTCGAGGACGGGAATCCGGCGTGTGGATGCGCCCATAGTTTTGCGATGAGGGGATTGGCAAAATATCTTCTTAAAAACCACGGGCAAGAGTATACAGACAAGGAGATTTTCGAGGAGATGAGCAAATGGAAAATACTCTTTTTCCCAGGGAAGATGATTGCGAAGGCAGACGCGCTCGCGAAAAAGGGGATTGAAGTCAATTCTATTAATTTAGCTTCAAATACATATAGGGGGATTTAACATGAAGGAAGAAATTGAAAATAAGGAATGTTGTCAATCACATGACACCAAAACAAAACATGAAGAGAAAATGGACATAAAGAGCTATATTATTGTGGGGATGGTAACTCTTCTCTTAGCAGTTTCTATTCTGCAATCATTTCAGATTAGCTCATTGAAGAACCAGATTACAACCAACGCGGTTCAAACAGGAAGTGTTGATACCAGCGGCTGGACAGAGAATGAAAAAATGATGTACGAGCATCATGGGACACTGCCATCCCGGTCGCAACAAGCTACATCGCAAGCAGCGGATATGGTGGGGGGCTGCTAGCTCAATGGGGAAGCTGCATTCATGGCCCGCTGCCGCTGCCGCAACAGGAACAACAGGGCTCCTATATATAGTATGTACTCTGCTTTTTGTCTTCTTCCCTGCAAGAGCCTTAAGCTTTTTTAAAAGCTGGTTTCACGGGATTGATGTAACAAAAATAGCGTCAGACGCAGCAATAACCCCTTCTTCATTTTTTATGGGGCTTTTGGGAGTGGTCGTGGTGACTGCGATATTTACCTTTATTTTTGCGTGGACATACAATTCCTGCACGAACCACTGCGAAAGAAAAGGATGGCTAAAAAAGGAGTAAATGATGAAAATATACATGAGGTGGGCTATCGCGGGATTGCTCGTAATGATCCTCGCGCTCGCGGGCTGGGCAGTACTTGCAAAAATAAAAAATCAAGAAGGCGGAGGAGAAAATAATTCGCTTTATGCTGTTACTCTCTATAAATCAGAGTTCTGCGGCTGCTGTACTTTGTATGCAACATACCTCTCAAAAAAGTTAGGGAAGATTGTTATTACCGATATTCCTGATGTTGCCCCTATCAAAGCTCAGTATGGGGTGCCGGATTCTTTGAGAAGCTGCCATACAACTATTGTCGAAGGATATTTTGTCGAGGGGCATATCCCTGTGGAGGCAATTACAAAGCTCATGAACGAGAAGCCGAATATCGCGGGGATTGCGATGCCAGGAATGCCTTCCGGATCTCCGGGAATGCCTGGAACAAAAAATGGTGATTTTGTCATCTCCGCGGTCAACAAGGACGGAAGCTCATACGAGTTTATGAGGATGTAGCATGAGGATGAAATCCATTTTTGCAAAGATTGCTTTTTTTCCTTTTGCCTTCCTTTTTTTAGCAAGGGGAGTCCATGCCCACTGCCCTCTCTGCACGATGGGAGTCGCTGTTGTCGCGGGAGGCGCTGCATGGTATGGGGTCAGCAAGGCAGTGATTGCATTATTTGTTGGCGCATTTGCAGTTTCCACAGGATGGTGGTTCGCGAAAATAATCAAAAAGAAATATGTTCCTTTTCAGGGCCATCTCTTTGTCGCGCTTTCCTTTTTTTTGACTGTTATTCCTCTCCTTCCCATTTTGAAAGATATTTATCCTTTCTACCTCTCTGTGGGAGGGGACTATGGCTCGCTTTTGAATCGGACCTATGTTTTTAATACCGCGTGGATAGCAAGCATTCTGGGGGGGATCATTGTTGCGGCAAGCCCCATGATCAGTCGTACTATCACTCAATGGAGAAAAGGAAAAACATTCCCCTTCCAGGGAATTTTCCTGACGCTTTTATTCCTTATCCTCGCAGGAGTGATTATTGAGCTGGTGATGTAGGATGCAAAGCATTTTGTCCGTCCTCCTTGCCATTACCGCTCTCTTCTTTATCCTCCTCGCGGCGAAGGAGCTTCTTCCTAAAAAATTAAGAAAGCAATTTTGCGTGATTTGCGCTTCTATCAGCCTGGCATGGATCACCTTGCTCTTCCTTTCTTTCAAGGGGTTATTCAATAATCCACTTATCATCGCGCTTCTTCTCGGGCAGACCATCGTAGGAATTTTTTATCTGGTTGAGGGGAAAGTAAAAAATAAGCTGAAAGTATTCCGGCTGCCTTTTTTATTAAGCCTCCTGGTTGTCGGCTATTCTTTTTTTGGAATGCCCGATGAGAGTATCCAAACCCTTTTATTCCTCTTGATTTTATGGGTGATCTTCGCCTTTGTCTATTCCTATCAGCAAAATCGAAAGATTAAAAAGATCGTGCGCAAACTTGTAGCGTGTTGCAAACGATGGTAAAAAAGAAAAGGGGGTAAAATGAAAAAACTTTTGGCGTTTGTTGGTTTGATCTTGCTATTGGGCATGAATGCGGCATTTTCAGATAGTGAATCTTTTGATGAAGCTAAAAGACTTGTTGATAGCGGGATAAAATGTGTTGAGTTAAGTGATGATCAATTGGAAATGCTGGGGGATTATTCTATGGAAAAGATGCATCCGGGAGAAGCTCATGAATTGATGGACGCTATGATGGGTGGCGAAGGTTCAGAAACTTTAAGGCAGATGCACATAACCATGGCAAGAAATCTTTACTGCGGGGAAGAAGCTGATGGAATGATGGGAATGATGAATAGCAAGATGATAGGATCAGGAATGATGAATGGGGAGATGATGAATATGGCAATAGGAAGCGGAATGATGGGTGGATTTGGATCGGGTTTTGGCTATTGGGGATTTTTGACCTTTTTGTACACCTTGCTCCTGCTTGGGCTGACCATCTTGGTCTATCTGTGGATTTTGAAGCTTTGGAGAGGCTTGTTTCCTAAAAAGAAGTAATCCTCTTTTCTTTTTATTTTTTAAATAGCGCCAGTAATAACTACCATTTAATGACAAAACATTTATATAGTTTGGTGTTTATTAAGATAGTAATTGATTTTGAGCCCGATTTAGCAAAAGGGCCATAGTTTTGAGATAAAAAAATGAAAACACTATCCGACTATATAAAAATATTTGCAGTAGCTACGTCGCTCCTGCCCTGTGCCCAAAAACCCGCAATTGCGGAAGAAAATGAAAACTCTGCAAAGATTCATTTAGAAACAGGCTCCTTTCGCTCCTTAAATTCCGACATTGATGTAAAAAAAGAAACACTGGAATTAAAAATTAAGAAAAATAAAATAGGATTTAAAGTAAAAGCTGCCCATGCAGACTATTCTGGAATTTTAGATGGAAAAAATGTCCACAAAGAAGGAAACAGCATACTGGTCGGTCTTGAAAAATCCAAAGATGGGCTTTTTTTCTCGCCTTATCTTGAAGCTCGAGATGACGTGGACGTATTAAGGGAATTCAGCAACAAAAAAGTTTCTTCATTTGCTGCAGGTTTAGAAGGGGAATGCATTGTTAAAAAACCATTTACGGCTTTTTGGGATTTCAAGACAGCAGTATTGAATACAGGCGAAAACGATGTTTCTGCAACTCTTGGCACAGCATATTACTTCAATGATGACTGGGCATTTGTCAAGACTTCTTATTGGAATGAATCACTAAGGCAGGTGAATACTAAAATGGCGTATGCAGGGATAAATAAAAAAATGGGAAAAGGAAGGGCATTTGCCAGCATAGGCGCCGGATTTGAAGATGGAGCAAAAAGAGAACATGTGTATGATGCGAAAGCTGGCTTTTCATGTAAATTAAAAAAGAACTTAGAAATTGAAGCGAGTTATGGTACTTATGATTCAAGATACAAAGGAAAAAGCTGCAATGTGGGAATTAAATGGAGATTTTAACATGGTAATCGGATATAGCCTGCCCATAGCGCTTGCATTGATTGTTGACGGGATAGATAATGCGATACGGTCTGGCCTTTACAAAAAAAATACAGAAGTTCTTGGAGAATTCAGAAAAGAATTGAAAAGATTTGATCATACAAAACCAGAGTATGGATTTGTAATTCCCATGTTCAGAAATCCGAAAGAGATTGATACGTGCCTGGAGGATTTAATACAACGAAATAATGTTCCGCATTCAAAAATAATAGCTGTTGATGATTTTTCAAATGATAATGGAGAAACACAGCAGGCAGCTAAAAAGCACGGAGTTGAAGTCCTGTCCATAGAAAGAGAAGAAAAAGATGTTCGAAAGGTAAGGGCGCAGCGGAAAGGCGCGAAAAAATGGATGGAGAGGGGGAAGGAGTATACGGTGTGCCTTGACTCGGAGTCTTACATCACGACAGGAATCCAAAACATAGAAGATTCAATGGCTGAAATGGATTTTTTTGGACTTGATGCAATGGCTGGCCAAGTTCTTCCAAGAATGAGGGATGATGCTAACCTTCTTGAAAGATTGCAGCTTCTTGAATACAGACAAGCGATGAGGTCTGGAAGGGGGTCAATGTACTCGCTGAAAAGATGCCATGATAAAGAAATAGAAACTCTGGAAGAATTAAAAAGCAAATATTCCCTGAAAAATGCCTCGCAATTATGCATCTCTGGCGCTTTTGGGATCTTTAAAACTGAAAAGCTGAAGAATGTTCTTGATGAAATGAATGTGAGCCGGGGCGGGGAGGATGTTGAAATAACGTTGAGGCTTCTTGCAAAAAAATCAAAGATAGGATATCATGACGATATTATTGTAGAAACAATTGCCCCCAATACCTTTAAAGAATTGTTCAGGCAAAGGGATTTATGGAGCCAGTTTATATCAAGCTACGCATTCCATAACGGGTATGTTTCGGGTATATTTAGAAAAGAGGACGATAAAAAAATGCCTGATATTAACATAGGAAGTTTTTCCCTGGCAGTACAGGCAGTAAGGGATATTTACATGCATCCTGCCAAAATCGCAACTCTCCCTTTTTTGATAATGGAATTTCCGATGCTTGCAGCAGTTATTGGAACCTATTTATGCACAGATGCATATTCTTATTGCAAAATAAACAAAAAGGAAGAAAAAATGGATTTTGCCGCCGCATCTCTTTTGCCCTTGTATAGGCTTAACAATCTGGCAGGACCGATGACAGTTGGATATGCAAAGCAATTCTCAAGATTATTCAAGAAATAATACGCATGCATATATACATTCAGATATTTACCAATAACATTTAGCCATCAAGCTGTTCGAGGCATCAAGAAAGGAAATGCCAAACATAGAAAAAGAAAATAGCAAGAGCGCCAAGGAGCGCCGTGAACCCCAGAATATATAGCTCAACGGCCAGATTCTTTTCTTCTTTTGCTGCTCGTGAGAAAATGAAGTAGGAGAGGATAAAAACTACAACAGCGGCGAGGCTTTTTGTAACCCAATGGTGCCCCGTGGCGCTCTGCAAGAGAGTCTTGAATGGCTGGGATAACTCACCCCAGATGGTGAAAGCGATAATAAGCAAGAAAGTCAAAATTGTCGAAATGGTAAGGGATTTTGTTGAGATGTTCATAGCAACCCCTCTAACGAGAATCTATAGCCTGTGGAAATAATGTACCCCATGCCGGCCATTAGCATTCCAAGGATTACCACGAGGGCGCACAGGAAGAGAAGCGCTTGTGTTTCTTTTTTATTTTTTATAAGGGCATTGCCGGCCCGATGGAGGAATCCCACAATGGAAAGCGAAAGGAAGGGAAGGAAAAGA
>CAZTDJ010000003.1:0-19931 GCA_964612835.1 Candidatus Woesearchaeota archaeon | reverse complement strand
ATAAAAGTTAACAAGCTTCTTGGCTTAAACCTTGAAAAATTAGATATCAAAAAATATTTGGAGCTGATGGGGCACGGCTATGATGGAAAAAAAGTATATGTGCCCTGTTATAGGACAAACATACTGCACCCGGTAGATATAATAGAGGATATAGGAATTGCATACGGCTATGAGAACTTTAAACCCGAAATACCCAATGTTGCAACAATTGGTGAAGAAAATAGTTTGGAGAATTTTAAGAACAAGGTTGCTGTAGTTCTTGTTGGCGCCGGGTTGATTGAAACGACGAGCTATAATCTTACAAGCACAGACGTCCAAAACAAAAAGATGCTAACAAATAATGATGCAATTGAAGTATCAAATCCTACAAGCATGGATTACCATTCCCTTCGCTACTGGCTTATTCCTTCACTTTTGGATATTCTAAGCAGGAACAAGCATTACGAATACCCCCAAAATATCTTTGAGGTGGGTATGTGTTTCAAGAAAAGCAAAAATACCGAAACATTTGGTGAAGAAGAAACAGTACTTGCAATTGCTCTTTCAAATCCCAAGGCAAATTTCACTGAGATTAAACAGCTCATTGAATATCTCTTTTCTTCATTTGGAATTCCATTTGAGCTAAAAGAAGAAAAGCATCCATCTTTTATTGATGGAAGGATCGGACAGATAATTGTAAATGGAAAAAAAGTTGGAATGTTGGGTGAGATAAACCCCAAAGTCCTTAATAATTTCGAAATGGAAATGCCAGCCGTTTGCGCAGAGATTAATCTTCTTAAGCTGTTTGATTATCTCCACCCGTAGCATTTCCTGCCGTAAATCTAAACTCCTGTGTTTGTAAACTCCCTTGAAAAAACAGTCTTTTTTTAATTATTTTTAAGACATTCTTCACAACCCCCCTTCAAAGGATACTCACCAAAAATGTATATAAATCTTCTTCTCTCCTTGAGTATATGGAATCTGGATACTCCTCTGATTTTCAAAAATTGAAAAACGTTTTAATGCATGAACCCGGAGAAGAAATCAACATAATAGACAACCCGCACAAATGGCTCTTTTTGGAGAAGCCTTCCCTTGAGAAGATGAAAAAAGAGTATCGTGCTGTTCTCGATATTTTTCGGTCTGCATCAGTTAAGGTCATGAAGATGAAAACACATGTTCCAGATGTCCCAAATCTCCTCTTTACCAGAGATCTCGGAGTCTTTTTTCCCGCAGGATTTTACCAATGCTGCTTAAAAGAAGAAGTAAGAAAAAAGGAAAGCGCTCTCATCAGAGATTTTGTACAAAATATGAAATTTCCCGTGCACGGGGGAGAAAATAAGAATCCCATTGAGGGGGGAGATATTATTTTTTTAAACAAAAAGACCGTTGTTGTTGGTGAAAGTGCAAGAACCACCAAAAAAGGCATTGAGAATTTTAGAATGTATGTTAAAAAAGAGGTTATAACCGTGCCTATTCCAAAGAATTTCATCCACCTTGATCTTATTTTTAATGTCCTTTCCAAAGACACCTGCCTCGCTGCACAAGGAGCATTACCGGCAGAGTTTATTCATTTTTTAGAAGAACAGAGATATATGATTATCACTGCTAAAAAAAATGAAATAGAGAAAACCGCAGTCAATGTTCTTTCGCTTGATGAAAAAAAAGTTCTTGCCCATGCGGGAAACAAAAAAACAAATCGCCTGTTGGCAGATCACGGATTTGATGTCCTTACGGTAGATGCAAGCGAAATTTTAAAAGGTGGCGGGGGGATACGATGCATTACTCTCCCTATCTTACGGTTGTGAAACAAACGATTCAAAAGAAAATCCCTTTTCCCTGCAGCGTTCAAGAGGAAGGATATAATAATTCTTTTTTGTTTTTTCAAGCTGGGATGGCTTGATAAAGTAGGTCCCTTGATGATCAAATTTTATCGCGATCCACTCCTCTGCCCCGAATTTGTGCGCAAATTCCTTTAGCTGCAGGATATCCTCTGCATGCATATACTTTGTTGTAGCTTTTGATACTTTGCATTCCACAGCAACGACCTTTTTTTTAGAGGAGTTTCCCACCACCAAATCAACACAGTCTATCGGTGTTGATCCACTTCCTGCGGCGCGAATGGGTTGCCAGCCCGCTTCATTGAATTTATGAAATAATTCTCTTTCAAATCGTGTCCCTTTTGCTTTTCCCATACCTTTAAAAAGACGCGGGAATTAATAAATCTTGTTTTTGAAGATGGAAAGCTGGTTCCTTTTTTCTGTATATGCCTTGCTTCTGTGGGGGCTTTGGGGATTTTTAAACAAAATTGCGATGAATACGCTTAGCGCAAAAATGACATTTATCTTTAGCTTTCTTGGCTCAATTTCTTTCTTTCTTATTTTTCTATTCTTTATAAAACCAGAATACGTAATACTTTCAAACAAGGGAATTTATTCTGCGGTAGTTGGTGGCATATTTAGCTCGCTTGCATTTTTGCCCTTCCTGTACGCTCTTGAAAAGGGAAAAGCAAGCGTTGTTATCCCCCTTACTTCTTTGTACCCCCTTCTCAGCCTTCTCCTCGCATTCTTCATTTTGAAAGAAAAGATAACTCTCTTGCAAGGAGTTGGTGTTATTTTAGCGCTTCTTTCAATAACATTATTTTCTCTCTAGTCATTTTGATCTTCAATAATAGAATAAATAGGGTACTTCTGAATTCTTTTTCTTCCTTTGAGCTTCATCAGTTCAATTAAAAAAGCAAATCCAATGATGGTGCCGCCAAGTTTTTCAACTAATTTTGTTGCGGCCTCCATCGTGCCCCCTGTTGCAAGAAGATCATCAACTACCAGCACATGTTCCCCTTTTATAACCGCATCTGCATGAATCTCAAATGCGTCAATGCTGTACTCTGTTTTGAATTCCTGCCTTAATTTTTTATAGGGAAGTTTCCCTGGTTTTCTCAAGGGAACAAATCCCACTTTGAGCCTATCTGCGATGGCGGCGCCAATGATAAATCCCCTGCTTTCCGCGCAAACAATCTTATCAATCTTTTTGTTTTTGAAATGTCCAATAATCAGCGAAACAACCTCCTGAAAAGAATCAGGATCCTGCAGAAGAGGGGTAATATCCCTAAAAAGGATTCCTTTTTTGGGGAAATCAGGTACCATCCTTACTTTTGATTGGAGATCCATCAAAAAGAGAGCAATGTTTATTAATATTTAAAACCTCTTTTTCTTATGCGACCAAAAAAGATGGCTGTTCTTCTTCATGCTTTTTCACTTTTAATGGCTCTCGCTTTTTTCAGCATGCTGGTGGTTGCTCATGGGACTGAAGAGGCAGAAAATGGGGGGGTGAAAATTGTTGATCTTGATGCGTACTACTCTTCTCTTTCCCTGAAGGCCGCTCTTTTCTCGTCATTCATCATTGCCCTCTGTGTCATCCTCTCTTTTAGGGTGCGGAATAAACAAAGGTTTAAAACGCTCTTTTTCTTGGGAATCGCGATTCCTGCGGCGCTCACAACCCTCTTCATCGCTGGCTCAACGATCTATGTGAATGTTCTCTCTACCGCAAAAGGGCCTGTTCATTGGCATGCGGATTTCGACGTATACGACTGCGGGGAAAAGATGCAGATGAAAGAGTCAGAGGGATTTTCAAACAGGGTGGGAAGCTCAAAATTCCACAGCCATGATGACCATAGGATTCATGTGGAGGGAGTGGTCATTGACCCCAAGGAAATAGAACTGAGCAGCTTTTTCAGCGTCATTGGGGGGATGATGACACAGAACTACATGAAAATCCCCATTAATCAAGGGATGGTAGAACTAAAAAACGGTGAGTTGTGCAAAGGAAAACCAGGAAAAATCCAGGCATTTGTTTATACAACCAAAGATAACGTATTCTCCCAGAAAAAAATCCTGAATTTTGAGCATTATGTATTATCTCCCCATTCTCTCGTGCCTCCTGGTGACTGCATCATTATAGAATTTGATGAAGAAAAAGAAAAAACAGAATATCTCTGTGAAACTTACAAAACAGCGCTCCAGAGAGGAGAAGTCCGTGGCAGTTGAAGCATATCTCCCTACATTGGGTATTGTCACTCTTACAGCAGTTATTGACTCCATTAACCCGTGCGCTATCGGGGTTTTGATTTTACTCCTTTCCATTCTTCTTGCCGCGCGAAGCTCGACAAAAAGGATGATTTTTCTTGGAACCGTGTATATTCTCTCTGTTTTTGCTGTCTATTTCCTTGCAGGGCTCGGATTGATGTATTTCTTATCTCAAATCCCCCTCTATCTGACAGAATATCTCTCCATCGGAGTTGGCCTGATTATTGTTGGCGCGGGAATTGTTGAAGTAAAGGACTTTTTCTGGTACGGAAAAGGATTTTCATTAACGATTTCCCCCATCTTTACAAAAAAAATCCACCAGTACAGCTCAAAAACCACCATTCTAGGAGCTATGTTCCTCGGAGCTTTTGTTTCAGGAGTAGAACTGCCCTGCACAGGAGCCCCCTATCTCGCCATTATTACCCTCCTTTCTCAATATTTCAACTTTACCGCACTTCTTCTTTTGGTTTACTACAACATTATCTTTGTAGCTCCCCTTTTGTTGATTGTTATCCTTGTCGCGTGCGGGAAAAGATTGTATGACGTCAAAAAGTGGAAGCAAACAAATAAGAGTTACATACGGCTTTTTACCGGCCTTCTTCTTATCGGGATGGGATGGCTGCTGATGCTCATTGCCAATGGCACATTTAACTTAGGATGAGGTGAAAAATGACTGCGATTGTGAAACGTGCAGGACATGAAGAAAAATTTGATGAAAGAAAGGTGTACGCCTCTTGCTATGCCGCCTGCTTGAGCGCGGGGATGAAAGCAGAGGACGCAGAGAAAATATGCGAAAAGGTTGCGGGAGATCTCAAAAAAAAGGTTGCAAAGGAAAGGCTGGTAAGCTCAAACACAATCTTTACTGAAACAGTGAAAGCAATCAAGAAGTACAGCAAAGAGGCGGCATTCATGTATGAAACCCACCGCGACATTGCATAAGTGAGAAACTTTTTAAATTGAAAAAGAGTAGTGTATCAAGAGGTGATTCAATGGAATTAATAAGAGACAAGGCAATACCTAACGTCCGTACTTCTCTTCCCGGGCCCTATGCAAAAAAATGGGAAGCGTTTCATATGAAGCATGCTGCCCTTTCAACCTATGAAAAAGGTTTTGTCTGGGACAGAAAAGCTCCCGCCATTGGCCCTTTCTGCATGGATCCTGATGGAAATCTCTTTCTGGATTTTGCATCTCATGTTGCCTCAAATGCTCTTGGCTATAACCATCCCAAGCTTCTCGAGGTTGCAAAAAAAGTTTCCGCAATTGATCCTGATAGGTATGCAGGAGCTGATTTTATTGCCGCGTATGGAAAAGACCCCGCGCAGATGGAAATTCCCACCGTGAGCCACCTCCATAAAAAGATGATCCAGTTGACAAAGCAGTTCAACTTCACCAAGGCCTTTTTTTCAAATTCGGGAGCGGAGGCTGTTGAAAATGCGATAAAACTCGCCTATGCGGCGCGGAAAAATAATGGATATGGGTTCTGTTTTTACGGCGCTTTCCATGGGAGAACATTGGGGGCGCTTTCGTTGAATCGAAGCAAAGTCCAGCAAAAAAAGTGGTATCCGGAAGTGCCCAAAATTGTTTCATTGAGATACTGCTCGTGCAAAGAGCATTGTGAGTGCGGCTGGATGGTCAAAGCGCGAAATGGGGAGAGCATAAGCCAGCTTGTCGAATTATTCGATTCTTCCTTTGGCACCATTGATCCTGAAGAGCTTTCCTATATTATCATAGAGCCCATTCAAGGAGAGGGAGGGTATAAAATTCCTAATAAAAAGTTTATGAAAGAAGTGAGAAAAATCTCACAACAATATCACATTCCCTTGATTGATGATGAGATCCAGACGGGCATAGGAAGGACAGGAAAAATATGGGCCATTGAGCATTTTGATATAAAACCCGATATGATCACTGCATCAAAGGCGTTGCGGGTGGGAGCGACAATAGGAAGAGAGGAATTCTTCCCCAAAGAAGAAGGCAGGATCAGCGGAACATGGTGCGAAGGGAATGCGTTAGCTACTGCTTTGGGTTATACTCTTCTTGAAGTCATTGAAAAAGAGCGCTTATTAAAAAATGCAACGGAAAAAGGGAATTATTTCCTGAAAAGATTGAACGAACTCAAACAGAAATTTTCTTGCGTTCAGGACGTACGGGGGCTTGGGCTCATGGACGCGATAGAATTAGATACGAAAGAAAGGAGAGACAAGCTTGTCATGGCAGTAAGGAAAAAAGGGCTCCTTATTTTAGGATGCGGCTACAAGGCTGCGAGATTCCTTCCACCTCTGGACGTACACCAACGAGAGATTGATCTTGCGATGGACATTCTTGAAGCGAGTTTGAAAGAAGTATGCTGAGATACGAAAAGCAGGTTCTTTTAAAAAAGATTGGAAAAAAGCAGAATCTTCTCAGGAAAAAAACCGTTGCGATTGTCGGCTGCGGGGCTTTGGGATCTGTTGCCGCTGAACTTTTAGCGCGGGCGGGTGTTGGGAAACTGGTGCTTATTGACAGAGACGTTGTTGAATTAAGCAACCTGCAAAGGCAATCCCTTTACACAGAAAAAGATATCGGAGAACCCAAGGCAATTGCCGCGCATAAGCATCTGAAAGAGATTAACACGGAAATCAAGATACAGCCCTTCGTGAGGGATATTTCAGCACATCTGGGGGCATTAAAAAAAGTGAACCTTATTGTTGACGGAACAGACAACCTTCGGACACGGCTCCTGATAAATGATTACGCGAGAAAAAATAATGTGCCATGGATTTATGGGGCGGTCATTGCGGATCAAGGGAGAGTGATGAATCTCCTGCCGCACAAGGATTATTGCTTCCATTGTGTTTTCCATGAAGCGCAAGGATTGGAAACATGCGATACTGCCGGCATCCTCAACACTGCGGTTCATGCGGTTGCTGCTTTGCAGGTTACAGAGGCGTTAAAAATTCTTACCCACCAAAAACCTCTCGAAGGCCTCTTTGTTTTGGACGTCTGGAAGGCGATGATTGAGAAATTCTCTGTCAAAAAAAGAAAAGATTGCGAGACGTGCAACAAAAACTACCTTTTCTTGCAATCCAAAGAAGAAGCCGTTGTAAGTTTCTGCGGATCAAATCAATACCAGATCATAGGAAACTTTGATTCTAGGAGATTAAAGAAAAAATTAAAAAAAATAGGAAAGATTATTGAAACCCCTTACTATTTTAAATGGGGAAATTTGGTAATATTCAAAAATCGGGTGATTATAAAAGCAAAAAGCAAGGAAGACGCAAAAATCGTGTACGCAAAATATATTGGCAATTAATCAAGGGCGATTTCTGGAAAATACGTATATTTGTACTCTTCATAGGCAATTAATGTTTCATAATTCTTTATGTCGCCAGGAAAAAGACCCCTTAGATGAATGAGGGTTTTATGCAAGTCTTCAGTATGGTTTACGCATACATAAAAAAGAAGGTTATATTTTCCTACGGTTTTGACGCACCAAATAATATTAGGATCTTGTCGGAGAAATTTTTTTAAAATGATTTCTTTCTCTTCTTTGAAGCCATTAATTCCTACTATGATGGCATAAATGTTATACGGGAAAAGAGCATAATTAATAACTGGAATAAAGCGCGAAATAATTCCTGCCTTAAGCATTTTATTTATTCTGTAGGGAATCGCGTCAGCCGAAAGTCCAACAGTTTCCGCAACACGATAAAAAGGAAGAGATGCGTCATTTGCAAGCGCATATAAAATTTTTTTATCCTTTGTGTCGGGCACCATCGGCACTATTCCCTCTTTTTTGATTGTATTTTCCATTGTCAAAAAACTTTTAGGGAATGTTGTTGACTGGTAGTTTTTTGTTATGATTAACACCTCATAATCCTGCACAAAAGTTGCGCAGTCATCAAGGATTTTATTTAGGAAACAATCGAACTCTTGTATGTCCTTTGCAATCAGTGCTAATTCAAAATCATACTTACCGCTAAATTTGAGTATTGCTCGAATAAAGGGGTATGCTTTAAATTTTTTGATAAGATTCTCTTCAATTTCTGGCAATGGCTGGTTAAGCTGCAGGAAGAGATGGTATGCGCTATAGCCCAATAACTCCATGTCAATAACTGTTCGATACCCTTGGATAATTCCTTGTTTTACCATGCCCCCGACTCGATAACTAACCGCATCTCGAGAAAGTCCGACCTTTTTCGCTATCGCTGTTGCAGACATTCTTGCATTTTGAGAAAGCAAATAAAGAATTTTTTTATCCTTTAAATCAGGTTTTATCCCTTTTTCAGTCAGTAGGCTTTGTAGATATCTCATATTCCTTATAAATCGTTTTAATTATATAAATATTTCGGAAAATGGGCAGTTTTTTACAAAAAACTTCTTATATATCCACAAATATATATGCCTTATGGGGGGTAATCAAAATGAAAAAGAACGATTATGAAACAAAATTAAACGGGATTCAAAAGTTGGTTGAGAATGAGATGCCTCATCTTCCATACCATAATTTTAGACATGCAACGGATGTTTATGCTGTGGTAGGGAAGTTGGCAAAATTAGAAGGAGCTGGAGAAGAAAATACTTTCAATCTGAAAACGGCCGGCTTGCTTCATGACGTAGTATACATTGTAGGGGCAAAAGATAATGAGAAAAAAAGTGCAGAATTCGCTAGAAAATATCTTCCAGAATTCGGTTATACCTTAAAACAAATTGATGCTGTTTTAAAATTGATCATTGCAACAAAATTTCCGACAAATCCGCAAAACAATCTTGAAGAAATTATCTGTGATGCTGATTTGAACAATTTGAGTAGGAATGATTTCTTCAAACGAAGTAAAGAACTAATAAAAGAAGTTGGTGGTCCCGAAAGACCGGCTATTTATTATCAATCATCAATCTATGGGAAAATAGTCACAACAATTCCTCCTAAAAGTTTAGGTATCTACAGACAATTTAGACAATTAAAATTTTTAATGAAGTATACGTATTATACAAAGACTGCAAAAACTTCTTGGCAAAAAGGAGTTGAAGAAAATATTAAGAAAGTAGAAAAAAAGATTCAAGAGCAACTTAGGGAATATGAAAGCGAATTTGAAGAGTAAACCAAGAAAAAATCACCATGAAATTACAAGAGTTACAAAAAGCAGAAAGTTATCTTTATGCTGAAAGATATATAAATCAATTTAAAAAAGTTGCAAATAAAGTTTCTCCGCAATATTGCGCCGTGCAAGGAAAATCTTCTTTCTTTTTACCCTACTGGACAATATCAAGAAATAAAGTTCAGGTTTTTTTAGCGCATCCGAATCCAAAGATTTATCAAAAAATTATTTTTGATGGAAAAGTTAACTTTTTTGTGCATCCAGAAACACTGCAGGAAATGCCCCTTGGTAAACCTGATTCTAAAATTCGTGTCGCACCAACATCTTCAACGAGAACTGTTTTACTCCCAAATAAGTCATTTGCTCTTAAGCTTCATTTGAACAAACGGCTATCAAAATATATTCGAAGATTAAGACCGAGTTCTATCCAGCATAGCGTCTTAGTTTCTTTAGAACTAGAAAAAGCATTAAAAACATGCCCGAGAAGTTTTGGTTATCTTCCGGAAAGTATTGGCATAGCATACCAAAGAATAGGAATGATTGTCAGAGAAATGACTCCTCGACCGATCATAAAGGAAAAAAGGATTCTTTTTCCTCTTTTTTCATTGTATTCCAAAGATCTAAAACACGAGCAGGATGAACCCTTGTTCATACAGCTCATAACAAGAAATCGCAGAGACCCCCCGGATTTTTTTCTTAATGATATCATAAGGCCCTTATTTCAAAATATGAGCTATTTCATTTGTGAATATGGTATCTTGCTTGAACCGCATGGGCAAAACGTCTTAGTCGAAATGGATTATAATCTTAATATCACACGATTGATTCACCGCGACTTTCAGAGCATTTATATCGATAAAGAGATAAGAAATCAAAAAAATTTGCCTGTTCCTTTCAAAAAACATCTGATGGGGGTAGAGTGCCCAAAAGAGATTTCCTATAGCCTAGTGTATGACCAATTTGTTGGGAAATATCTCTTCGATCCCTTTATAGAGTTAATAGCGACCCATTATAAAATTTCTCAGAAGATAATCAAAAAAGAAATCAAAAAACTTTTTGCGGTTTATTTTGATAAAAATCTCTTTCCCAAAGAGGGGTATTATCTCATGAAAAAAGGAACATTCAAGGATAACGATACAATCTACAAAAAATATCATCAAAAACCAAAATACCGCCCATGAAAATTTTAACAGTGGAGGGGCTCAAAGGAACAGGAAAAAGCCTCGTGATAAAGGAAATTCTTCGAGAGCATCATATTCTCCCCCTTCAAAAATTTACAAAGGGGCAAAATACGATTGCGGATTTCTTAATTCCTTTTAGGGATAAGTATCTGCCGCTGTTTAAAAACATTGATTCAAGTTTAGCTTTGCATTTTTATTCTGCTTTTTTTCATAATCTGGAAAACACCCATGAGAATGACATCCTGCTTAACCGCGGCCTCTTATCGCTTCCCTCTTTTGGGTATTATGGTTATATTCATTGCCATGAAACAATGCCTTTTAAGAAATATCAGCAGATTGTATTAGAGTTGTATGATCTTGCTCTTTTTAGATATAAACCCTTTGAATCTCAAAGTGCTTTTTTTATTCTTGAATGCAACGAGGAAGAAATAAAAAAGAGATTGGCAAACCGAGAGATTAAAATTCCATCGGATCTTTTCTTTCTTGAGCATTTCTCTCTCTACACCCGCTTCAAAGAAGAATTTGAAAAAAGAGCGAAGAAAACCCTCACTCAATCATATTTTTTTAATCTTAAAAATGAAAATGAAAAAGACCTTGTTACCCTTCTTAAAAAAATCAGAGGGCATGTCCAATAAAAATCACGCAGTCAACTTAAAATACCCCGATACCTCGTAGATTTCCCCCTCCTCAAGAAGCTCGTTCAGAACCCTCCGGATTTCAGACTCTTCCGCGCGTACTTTTCCCGCAATCTGGGAAAATGCCGCCCCTTTTTCAGGACCCATATCCTTGAGAGCGCCAATGACCATCTGCCGTGTTGAGAAGGACTCAGAAATCGTTTCATATTCCACTCCTTGGTTTTGCAGCTGGTGTTCCTCTCCTGTCTCAACTTCAACAACCAAGGGCTGCTCTTTCCTCCCATACATCTTCACCAATTCAAGCTTCCTCACAAACGCCCACTGGTCTTCCATCACGCGAACCATTTCGGGAACAATATAGCGCTCTTCATTATATTCCCTGATTTTCCCAATAACAAGGACAACATCGCCAATCTTCACATTCTTTAAAAACCGAACATCTTCTTTCCATGCCTTTACCCGAATGCTCGCGCTTCCATCATCAAGCGTGAGAGATGAATAGCCTTCAACAGCATACATGTCCTTCGTAGGAGCAATAAGATTCACGCGAAAAACATTTTTCCCATTGCAGGCCACATACGGAGATCCAAATTCCCCTTTCTCCCTCCCGTAGGTTCCCGCGAGAATGTCCCGTATCCACACCTTGCATGCAGGTTGCATCATCACACCTTCTTTACGTATCCTTGCTTTGGCTCGTAAATCTCCCCTTCCCTTTTCCATTTATCCAGTATGTCGGCGGCCTTTTCCCTCTCAAGTCCCTGAACAACCGCCTCGCTGAGAATTTCATCTACAGGAATAGCTTTCTTGTCATAGCCCACATCTTCAAGCACTTTTTTTAGGATGGAAAGCCTGCTTCGCACGGACGCGGAAATTCCTGTATGAATCAGATCAATATCAAACTTTCCTGTTTCTTTGTCAATTCCAAATTCACTTAGGGAATAGGTCAACAATTCTATCGCCTTCAACGCGTCTTCTTTGCTCACTCTTTCAGAGAGCCTCACCCTCGCGCTTGCCTCAGCCATTCGTACTAACGCTTCAAGCTGCCGCGCGGTGATGGAAATGCGCCGTATCTTTTCATCCCGCTGGGACTGATTCCTGATATTCACATAAAAAGAAAGAATTTCATTGACTGCCTCTTCTGTCAAAAGAGGAGAAACATGCTGCTTTGCGTACGCAATGTATTTTTTTACAACCTCCAGTCTAATCTCCCCTTCAAGGATGCTCTTGTCTGACTGATGAACCTTGAGGATATGGGAAGCAATCTTTTTGTCAGTCTCCTCGTTCGGGATGTCCTGGATAAGAAAAATAAGGTCAAATCTGTTGATTAGCGTGGGAGGCATTTTTATTTGGCTCGCGATGGATTTGAAGGAATCAAACCTCCCCATTTCGGGATTTGCCGCAGCAAGAACGGTTGTCTCGGTACGCAATGTCGCCTGGATGTTTGCTTTTGAGATCGTAACCTGCTGCTGCTCCAAAGCCTGGTGCAGGGCACTCGTATCCTCTGGGCTCATTTTGTCCAGCTCATCAATCAAACAAATTCCCTTATTCGCCAAGACCATGGCCCCTGCTTCCAATGCGTATCCCCGCAAGAATTCATCTTTGACTATCGCCGCAGTAAGCCCTGCTGCTGAAGCTCCCTTTCCACTTACAAACCTCGCTTTTGGGGCAACTTTAGAAACGAACTGAAGAAGCGCTGACTTTCCTGAACCAGGATCCCCTACCAAAAGAATGTGGATGTCTCCTCTATTTGTCGTCCCGTCTTTTTTTCTTACCTTCCTCACCCCGCCCATCAGCTGCAACACGATCGCTTCCTTGATCTTTTCATGCCCAAAGATGCTTGGGGCAATAGAATTCGTTAATTTCTTAAGGACGTCTTTCTTCTGGGAAAGTTCCCTGATTTCTTTGACTTCCTCGTCATTGATTGAGACTTCGCTAAAATCCTCTTCAAGGGGTTCAACATAATTTGCGTCAAGCGCGATATCGAACCGCGTGAGCTTTCCTCCGCTCTTGTCCATGATGGGAATTTCAATGATTTCCCCCACGCAGTTTACCTTGGTTCCAGGAGTCGTTCTTTTATCATTTCTTGGATCGACCAAATCTTCCTTCAGAAAAACATTCAGCCTCTTCGGCTGCTCCCCTCCCTCCAGGCTTTCAGGAACTTCTTCAATAACAATCAGCTGGGCATCAACCAGCTCTTTTGCAACAAGCTTGAATTTTCCCGTTCTTCCGCATGAACATCTGCCCGGTTCCCTGAATTTTTGCTCGGTCTGCTGGATCGTCAGCAAATTCCCGCACGCGGGGCACTCGAATTTCGAAGATACCACTCTCGGCCGCACATCGCTGCTCTTCCTAATAATCCCCTCAATAGATATTAACCCCCCCAGATGAACCGCGCGGATATCCTTGATAGGAACCCTCTGGGTTTGCGGCAGATTTTTGAATCGTACCCTGACATCCGCTGCAGGCTTTCCAATGCTGGAAAAAAGAAGGTCAGTCACGCTAGACTCTGCGACTTTAAGAAGCGCGTTGGGGTCTTCAAGAAGCAGCTCAGAAAGATCTTTGTCAAATGACGCCAAATCAAAAAAATCTACAACAAACGCTCGTTCCCCTTTTGTAAGAATTTCGTGCAGCTGAGTTTCGTATCCTGCCTCAAAAAATTCATGAAACCTTTCTAATTGATCAGCAACCTCCATGAAACCCCCCTCGTTATGCGATGATAACGTTATTTATTTTTTCTGCTTCAGCTTCTGCTTCAGCACTTCAATCAGCTTGTCTACTGCCTCATTTAATTTTTTTTCGCTTTTTGTTCCTGTACAGACAATCTTCCCATTGCTAAACAGCAAAAAGGTTGCCCGTGTTCCATCCAGTTTGTACACCAGACCAGGAAATTGTTCAGGTTCATACTCCGTATTCTCCAATTCTATCGCGAGCAGATTTAAATTCAAGGCAATGCCGATGTCTCCAGAAGCGACCATGTTCTGGACCTTGATTTCTGGCTTCACCTTAATCTTCACATTGATAGTCTCTACATTCTCAATTATCTTTTTTATAGCTTCCCCTACTTTTTTCATAGATTTTGCGCCCGTGCATACCACATTTCCTGAGCTGAATATTAACGCAGAGGTCTTTGGCTCCTTGATCCTCATCACCAGGCCAGGGAACTGCTCGGGATTGTACTCTGTATTCGGAAGTTTTTCAGCGAGCTTAATAAGAGAAATCGGCTGCTCAAGAGAGCATGTCGCAACGATGTTTTGGATCTTCATTTCCTTTTTTGTGGGATTTACAACCATTCTTTATTTATAAACAAGGAAAGGTATTTAAATCTTGCTTCCGCGTTTGTCGTGTGTCTTCTTTTCCTTTTAGAGCAACCCATCTACCAGGCAGGAAACCCCCTACAAGAGTCCACTGAACGTGGGGGCGAGAGAAACTGCATGGTAAATTGCAATGGTTGCTTCAGCGTAGCCATCTGAATTTTTTGGGTTTTTGGAGTTATAGAAAATAGTTGGCTTGTTATTCTTCACATTCTTTTGAATTTGATAAATCCCATAGACGGGCATCCACTGCTTCCAGTCAGGATATTCCCCCCTATTTTTTCTTCCAAACCCATTACTGCCCAGAATCATCAAAGATATGCTTCTTTACGCAGTCTTCGCAAATGCCACGAACTTTTATGCATTTAGGGCATTGACACTTTTCAGCCATACAAGAAAAGGCGCAGATAACATTTATAAACTTTTTTTCACCTCTTTTTCAAATCCCGCGATAGCTCAACGGCAGAGTACTCGGCTGTAGCTCAAAAAGCGCGAATCGAGATTTTCCAAAAGAAAGACAATGAACATTCGTCAGCAGGACCCGAGTGGTTGGGGGTTCAAATCCCTCTCGCGGGAGTTTTTAAGGAGAAGGATTACCTGATTCGTGCCTTCCTTACTCCGATTCTTTTGTATGAATCGCTTGGGCCCATGTTGCAAAAAAATGTAGGACCTAAATCGGAAGATGAAAAAAGCGTTACGCTGTCCCCCACCTCTCTTGGAGGATTGTAAAAAATATCTTTTGTATCTGAAAAGGCAGTAGGAAGTCCCTGTCTGTTCATGGTGGCGACATCGATATACCCACTTTTCGTCAAGCAGGGCTCTAAATGCTCTTTCTTTCTCGCTTGTAATTGGCCGTCAATAAATGTATGAGGATACTGCGCGTAAAAAATGATTTCGTCGGTAATTTCAAAATCCAACCATTCTCCCAGAGGATTTTTTGTTGGTTTTCCCTTTCCAAAAACATCACACATAATGTTCTCTATTCTCGCGCCATTCATTTTTTTTCCATTGCCATCATACGCCTTTCCTGATTTCAATAGCTCCCTCCAATCAAAGAATTGGCGTGGCGTGAGCATAAACGAATCTTGTTTCTGGAGTTCCTCGTGACAGAGGTACCAGTTTTTTTCAAAATAAATCTTTTGGGTTGACACCAATATGTCGGGGTATTCATAGGTGCCATAATGATTGACACGCGTCTTTCCCGGCAAAAGGATATACTCTCCAAAATCGCTTTTCTTAGGCTTTGGATTCAAAAGATTTTTAATATCCTCTTTTGTCCTTTTCAAAGGAATCCCAAACGCGTCTGTTCCTAAATCTTTCATTTGTTATTTGTATTCAACCTCTTTACTTCTCTTACCCCAATAATTCTCACCGCATCATACGGATTAGCGATATCTAAACGAAGTTTTTTCTTTGAGAAATAAAACCCAATGGTAAGCGCATTGGTTGTAAGTTCTAAGCCTCTATATTGAAAAAAATAATCAAAGGTTCCTTGATGCTTTATAAGAGAGGGCAATCCTGTTTTAAGATCAACATCGTCGAATTCTCCCTGTGTCTGCGGGACAACATCCGGATAACGATCAGCGGGAACAGAAGACCACGTGTATTGGCCGGAAGAAGGAATATGAAAGTTCCCGGATGGACCTTGAATTTCTGCTCTTACAATCAGGTCTTTTTTGTTTTCAACAAGCCCATCCAACCATTCCCTCTCGGTTTCCTTGAAAATGGATTTTACTTTTTGTGGCTTGTTTTGAGTATAATAGATAGTGTAAATCCAAAACTCAGCCGGCGTTAGCATCCGTGAATTTCTATAGAACAATTCCTTTTTGCATTCAAACCAATTTTTCCCATAAATAGAAAGCTCATCGGCAACATGGGCTTGTAACTCGGGCACATAGGTAAATCCCTCAAGAGTATGTTCTTTGTGTTCTTCTTTTCTTTTTTCATAAGCAAGAATATTCTCAATATTTTTTTTTATTTCTTCTGGTGTTTGATATGGTAATGGTCCTCCAAAAGCGTTTGTTCCTGAATTTTTCTTTTCATCTGTCATTCTAACGAAAAATGAGCAATAAAGAGTATATAAAACTATTGAAATTAAAAAGAAACGTTTAAAAATAGAGCGAAAAGAGGAAAAAACACAAAGAGCGGACAATGAAAAAAAATCAAAAAAGTTTTTACAAAAAAGAACTTCTCAGGACCGCAAAAAAGAATATCTTGAGACCATCAAAGCCCTTTGAAGAAGGGGCGCATGTCAAAGGATACGATTTCAACAACGGCGTGGATTACGATAAACTCCTCAACCACTACGCGACAACTGGATTTCAGGCAACGCATCTTGCGCAGGCGATTTCGATCATTAAAAAGATGAGGCGGGAAAAAGCCAGGATATTTCTCGGCTATACCTCAAATATGGTCAGCAGCGGATTGCGGGATATCATACGATACCTTGTTGAAAAAAAGCATGTTGATGTTTTGGTAACGACGGCAGGGGGAGTTGAAGAGGATATTATCAAATGCTTGGGCCCTTTCTTGATAGGGGACTTTACCGCGAAAGGCGCTCTGCTCAGGAAAAAAGGGATTAATAGGATAGGGAACATTTTTGTCCCCAATGAGAGATATTGCAAGTTTGAAGATTTTTGCATTCCCCTGCTTGAAAAACTGTACCACCGACAGAAGAGCAAGGGCATTATTCAAACCCCCTCCTCATTGATCGAGGAGCTGGGAAAAGCCATTCATAATAAAGATTCAATTTATTACTGGGCGCAGAAAAACAGGATTCCTGTGTTTTGCCCCGCCATCACAGACGGCTCGTTGGGTGACATGATCTATTTCTTCAAATACAAAAGGCCGGAATTTTTGATGGATGTGGGCACGGATATTGTCAAGATGAACAACCTCACCATTGACGCAAAAAAAACAGGGATCATTATTTTAGGAAGCGGGGTTGTCAAGCACCACATCTGCAACGCGAACATGTTTCGAAATGGAGCTGACTACGCGGTGTACATCAATACGGAACAAGAATATGACGGCTCAGACGCAGGAGCAAGGCCTGATGAAGCAGTGAGCTGGGGAAAAATATTGCCCAACGCGGAAGCGGTAAAAGTGTTCTGTGATGCGACTCTTGTGTTTCCTTTAATTGCCGCAAAAGCGTTTATTGATTAGGTGGATGCGTCAAGGTTTAGTGCTGCCTTAGAAATAAGAGATGACATTACTTGTAATGAATGTTCGCTTACATATTTTGAGGTATCATCTTTAGTGTGGTAGAGCTTGAACATCAAGGGAATTTTTCTCGTCAGGTACATCCAAAATCCTTTCACTCCTGTATTTTCCACAAAACTCTTTGTTGCCTCCAAGTCCTTGCTTGGAACAAGAGAAAGAGAAAAGGAATCCTTTAATCCCGCATTCCTAAAGGGTTCATGATCAGTAAAAAAAAGAGCTAATTTTTCAGCCTCTTCATACCGGATCTTTGTCTTTTTAAAGACTTCACGAAGATTTTTCAATGCGCGGGTGTTTGCAACCCCATAATCCACAGGCCAGATGCCTACCACATCACCCATTCCCGTCATTACTAAATTATACGCGGCGAGAATATTCCTGATTCCGTGAACCGCCACATAATACTTTGAACCAATCATTCCTGCTTCAGAATCCCCAAAAAAGATCACCCGGATTTTATTTTTAAGCTGGGCCTTCTTTAGCGTGCCCAAAGCATCAATCAAAACCGCGACAGATGAGGCATTGTCATTTGCCCCTGGAGAATCCCTGAAGGCGTCATAGTGGGCGGTTAACAAAATTTCCTTCTCCCCCTTTCCTACTTCAACAACGAGGTTTTCTCCCGCGCTTCCAAAAAGGGGGTAGGATTCCCTCATCACCTTATACTTTTTTTGGCTCAAAATGTCTAAAATAGCCTGCTTCCTCCCTTCGTCTGTTTTTCCTTCTATTTTCTTTACATAATCAATAATCTTCTGCATCCTTTTTAGAAAAGGAGTCTGGATTAATAAGCGTTTTGCATAGTGATTTTTAAAACAAGCCTATACGCTATTTGCTTCTTCTTTGTTTCCGTACCTTTTGTTTAGGATGCGCTCTGCCCGTGCGCGATTGTATCTCTGGCCCATAATTGGAAGAACATTAATAAAAAAGTTAAGCCCTGCAAAAACTGCGGCTGCCCCATACTCATCCTTCATAAAAACCATTATTATTCCTGCAGAATAGACAGGAAAAGCCAATGCATGAAAACTTTCTAACATTTTTGTTGATGTGATAAGGGATTGCAAATCTGATTTTGGATATGCCCTTTTAAAAGGCGTAGTACTCGTAGCACTTATGCCCTCTCTTTTCCAGAAGCTTCCGCCATTAATCCAGTATTTGCTGAAATATCCAGCCCCACATATTTTGTAAATAGTTCCGGATCTTTCAAAATCCCTTATCTTAAAATAGCTATCTTTAAGGCTTTCCAATAATCCTGATTGATTATTCTTTTTTTCTGTTTCCTGTATTTTATCTTCTAGCATTTCAACCCCTTACCCGACATAGTGCACTCTTCATTTATAAACATTCCTATTTTTGTTGTTTTATAGTAGTTAAAAAAGAAAGCTTTATATAGTAGTTCTGGGTTATTATACTGCAGGAAATTTAAGAGGTTACAATAGAAAATGTAGCAAAAGAAAAAATGGAAAAAGAAAAAAAAGATCTAGGAACAGACGCATTTGGAAGGGAACTGCCTGAAAAAACTCCGGAGGAGATAACAAGGGATATTGAAAGGATTTTGAATTACCAACTAGAGCAAAAAGAAAAACCAAAACTTGAAGAGGCTGTAGGAAGTCAGCCAATAATAAATAATGCGCAAAAATCACCAAATTCAGTTCAATATCATTTTTCCGATCTTTTAAAAGATATTGGAAGAAAACATTATGTTGGATCCACTTTTTTAACGCCAAGCGAATTGAGTGTTAAACTATTACAATTGGGAACAAAAAAACTTGGAGAAAAAGCAGGAATAAGCTTGTTTAGGCGCCAAGTAATTAGAAATTTAGATGACTTAGCAGATGATTTGTATGAGTGGAAAGTAGTTTCTTCTGTGCAGGATGGAAAAAAAGTTATAGGGAACCTCTGCATTCTTGGACACTGTAATAGGGTACCTGACTGTGATGATAAGACTATTGATTATTGCAGATTGAGATTCCAAGAGGTAATTGGAACAAACAGTCAAAAAGCTTTAAGGATAAGAAAATACTCCTTTATTGATTAAGAGGATAGCTTAGAATTAATTCAAAAAAAGGGAAAAACAAAAATGGCAATAGAAAAATTAGTCAAAAAATTTCATGCATTATATCCTTTAGATGACGCCCTCGTCGTGGGGGTAAATGTATCATGCTCTTGCGGTACTGCCTATCTCACCAAAGCAAAATTTGAAACAACCCATAAAAACGGCATCATGGGAATGGAAAAAGGCGCGTACAAACGTTCCACGGAATGCCCCTCTTGCAAAAACCAGTATGATTTAGAGTATCTTTTTCAAGATGGACAGTGCAGAGATATTGCAAAGCATGAGGTAAGGGAGATAAAAAAATGCTAGACCAAGTAGTTCAAGTCAACACGAACACTTTTAAATATACCCTGGAATCAAAACTGAAAAAGATTGATCCAGAAATTAAGGTAC
>CAZTDJ010000002.1:0-21095 GCA_964612835.1 Candidatus Woesearchaeota archaeon | reverse complement strand
AACCTACTTAAGAGCAACAGCCCTTAAGTTATTTTATCTGTTTCGCACCAACCCCGCATAGATGAAAAGTTTATTAAATCCGAGGTCAATTTGAATCATTTGATGGGCCTGTAGCCTAGCCCGGATAAGGCAACAGCTTCCTAAGCTGTCTACCGTGGGTTCAAATCCCATCAGGCCCGCTTTGTTTTCTAAAGGGATAATTACCTCGCAAAAATTTATAATCCAGAAAGAAGCGCGAAAGCAACTGCGAAATATACCACAATTGAAGTAACATCTGAAATGATTGTTGCAAGCGGGCCCCCGCCTAATGCGGGATCAAACTTCATCTTGTTTATAAACCACGTTATTGCAAGTGCTGTGAGGCTGCTCATGACAAGTGTCACTAACATCGCGATGGATATAATCAAAGCAACAAATGGCTGTTTCCAAAAAAGAGTTATAATCAAAAAAGTAATAAGGCCGATAATAAGCCCCAAAAAAATTCCAATAGCCATCTGTTTTGCAAGATAAGCCTTGATATTTATCTTATTCCCCATGATTGCAAGATCCCTTATGAAAAGAGTTTGGTGCTGGGTTCCCAATGCACCGCTCATATACACAATGGCCGGAATAAAAAACGCAAGAATCAAATTTTTTTCAAGAGTTGCCTCAAAAATGCTGATAAACACCGCCGCAATCGTTATCCCAAAAAGGCCAACAACGAGCCATGGGAGCCTGTGAAGTATGCTAAAAAACAATGGAACTGCAAGTGTGTTTTCATATTTCAAATGAGCTTTGTGGATTCCTGCCAAATGAAGGATGTCCCTCCTTAAAGCCATGTTCAAAATTGATAAAATCTTGTCAGAAGGGATAATCCCCACAAGCCTTTTCTTTTCAACAACAGGTATTGCCTTCAAGTGATGCTTTACCGCAAGGTCTGCCGCCATTTCCTCATCCCCATAAGGGGAGATAGTGACCAGGTTTGTTTGCATTATTTTTCCAATTTTTGTCTCTCTCGGAGATCCAAGAACTTCCTTGATAGAAACAAGCCCCACGAGTTTTTCATCAGTGTCTATAACATACACATAATCAAGAACCTCAAACTTAAACTTTCTTTTTTTTAATCTTTTTAGGATATCATTGACAGTTTCATTGCTGTGCGCAATAGGAAAATCAGTTATGGTCTTCCTTGCAGCAGAGTGGTGCGGATATTTCTCAAGCGAATTCTCCATAAATAAAAATCGTAAATAAAGAATATATACCTTTCGGAAAACAATTTTTATTATTAAATCTTATTCTTCAACAATGAGCTTCCCTTTCATCGCGTCATGGCCTTGACCGCAGTAGACTGAACAGGCAAACTCAAATTCCCCTACCTTATTTGCAACAAAATCAACAGTCACAACTTCTCCCGAAGGTATATTTTCATTAATGTTAAATGCTGGAAGGTTAAATCCATGAGTAACATCATTGCTTTTTATTTTTAATACTACCCTGTCGCCTTTCTTAACAGTAATAGTAGAAGGCTCAAATTTCCACTGGCTTGCCGTCATCTCTATTTCAACAGGTGGTTTAACTTTTCCAGTTTCTGGCGATGCAGAGTCATTAAGAAAAATTTGTGAATTATTAGTTTCCTCTCCTGATTTACTGAGTAATTGGTCAGCACCCGGGGTGTCTGTTGCTCCCTCTGGGGCGTCAGAAGTCACCATCTTTTGTGGAGCACATCCGCTGAATACAAGAACAAGAACAAAAAATAATACAACCCACAAATTTGATAATTTCATATAATCCCCTTATAGTCCATTATTTTTAAATCTTCCCTTATTTGTTTTCCAATTTTACTTTTTTTAATATAAATTCTCCGCAACAGTTGCTTTCCATTTTAATTTCTGATGATAAAATCTTAACTTTCTTCTTAAAAATTGGGCCATCAATAACTAGTGTCTCCCCTTCACCTCCCTCTAAACCAATATGGACACCATACTTTTCTTTAAGTTTCTTTAAATTGTTAATTGTATTCTCATCTAAAATTGTTCCAAGCCACTTTTCAGTAAAACCAAGAGCCGCAATTTTAATAAAAATCACTTTAAATCCAGCAGCAACAATTTCACGCAAATATTTTTCAGGATCCTTATGCCATAAAGGATTAAAACATTTCAGTTTCAATTTGTGACAAATTCTATTCACTCTCTCCTGCTGGTAATCCGAAGCAAGGGCTCCTACAGCGATTCCCTCAAGGTTGTACTTCTGCTTTGCCTTTTGTATTGCGTGTTCAAGGTCAAAAAGCTCTTTTTCTTTCTCCCCTTTTGTTCTCTGAAAAACAACCGGAATGCCAAGAGATTTTGACTGCAGCTCAATAATCTTTTTAGGCGAGGTCTGGAACATCCATGACTCGTTGGTAGAGGGGAGCAAGGTGATAAGACATTTTACATCCCACCCCTGCTGAAGGTAGTAACTTAACGTAAATGTGGAATCTTTGCCTCCAGAAAAAAGTACGCCTATGTTCATGACTAGGGGAATCTGCACTCCGTACAAATTTGTCCTCTGTAAACCTTTTGCAACACCTGGTATTTCTTTGAACCATCCCGGTAAACCGTGATACCTTTGCAGTGCAGATTATACGCGAGCAAGTATGCTTTTGCAACCTCTTTTTGTGTCGCGGTTCTTCTTAGATTAATTGTCTTGCTCACTGCATTGTCAGAATATTTTTGAAAGACTGCTTGCATCTTAACATGCTGCTCCACAGGAATCTCGTGCGCAGTTTCAAAAAGCTTCCTAACTTTGGCAGGAACATGCTTTACCTTTTGCAAAGGCTTTCCATGTTTCACATCCTCAATTATTCTGTGATCATAACAACCCTCTTCCTTAAGAACTTCCCCCAGCAAAGGAGTCACAAAAAGGCTTTCTTTGATGTACCCATGCGAATAGCTTAAAGCGTATAGTGGCTCTATCCCTGAAGAACAATTTGCAATAATGCTGATAGTTCCTGTTGGCGCAATCGTTGTAACCGTCGCATTTCTTATGGGCTTTTTGTAGGTGCTCTGCCGTAGGTTTAAAAATGGACCTCTTTCCTTGGCAAGTTTCTCTGATGCCCTGTGGCTTTCTTCCCAAATAAATCTCATGATGTCTTCCGCCGCATCAAGAGCTTTTTTAGAATCATAAGGAATCCTCAACTTAATTAAAAAATCCGCAAATCCCATAATCCCCAACCCAATTTTCCTGTTTGCGCGGGCTAGATCATGAATCTCTTTCAGGGGGTAGTTGCTCATCTCAATAATATCATCTAAAAATCGTACAGAAAGATGAACCACATCCTTTAGTCTTTCATACTCCACTTTTTTATTTTTAACAAAATTGGCAAGATTGATGGAACCCAGGTTGCATGCCTCATACGGGAGCAGGTTCACTTCCCCGCAAGGATTTGTGGCCTCTATTTTTCCCAGGTCTTTCAGGGGATGCTTCCTGTTCATCTCGTCCATGAAAAGCAGTCCAGGGTCTCCTGTTTTCCATGCATGTTCAACAATGGAATCAAAAATTTTTCGCGCGTTCGCCTTTCTCACAACTTTTTTTGTATGAGGATTCACCAAATTTATGTTTCCCCCTTTCTGGACTTTTTCCATAAAATCATCAGTGACTCCCACGGAGATATTAAAATTATTTATATCATAATGGGCTTTTGATGTTATGAACTCCCCAATATCAGGATGGGTGACCGCGAGAACCCCCATGTTCGCTCCTCTTCTTCTCCCCCCTTGTTTGATAATTTCTGTCGCCAGGTTGTAAATTCGTAAAAATGAAACAGGCCCAGAAGCAACTCCCGCGGTTGACGCAACAACATCTCCCCGCGGCCGTATTCGCGAGAATGAAAATCCCGTGCCTCCCCCGCTCTGGTGGATCATTGCCGCATTTTTCAGTGTTTCAAAAATGGATTCCAAAGAATCTTCAATGGGCAAAACAAAACATGCAGAGAGCTGTTGTAATCTCCTCCCCGCATTCATCAATGTAGGGGAATTGGGTAGAAAATCCAAGTGAGACATCATCTCATAAAATTTTTTGGCATACAAACCAGCATCATTCCCGAATTTTTTCTCCGCCATGGCCACATTGCCCGCAACTCGCAAAAACATCTGCCCTGGAGTTTCCTTTATTCTCGTGGCGCCATGGGGAAGATAGCGTGCTCCCAAAACTTTCATGGCGTTTTCGCTGAGTTTCACCATCTCTTTATAGTTCTCCTTCTCCATTTATATTTCTTTTTCCGAATATCAAGAAAACATTTATAACGAAAAGCAGACCATTATTCTATAGATGGACATCGATTACGGCAAGCTCAAGGTGAAGATAGGAATGGAATGGCACCAGCAGCTTGGGGGAAGGAAACTTTTCTGCAACTGCTCAACCGCCTTGAAAGAAGAGCAATTGGAATCCACCCTTATTAGAAAAATAAGGCCTGCGATGGGCGAAACAGGAACAATTGATATCGCGGCAGCATTTGAGCTTGAAAGAAACAGGACCTTTGTGTATCACGGGTACAAGCAGGAAGCGTGCCTTGTTGAGATTGACGAACAACCCCCCTTTTCTGTAAGCAAAGAAGCATTGAAAATGGCTCTTGAGGTCGCGACCCTGCTGAAGATGAATATCCCTCCCCTGCTCTGCATCATGAGAAAAACAGTCACTGACGGATCAACCCCCACGTCCTTCCAACGAACTCTTATCACGGGTCTTGAAACTCCAGAATCAGTCATCCACACCTCGCAAGGAAAGGTGCGATTAACTCAGCTGAATTTAGAGGAGGACGCTGGAAAAAAAGAAAAGGAGGAAGGGACTATAGTTACCTATTCTCTTTCTCGGCTGGGAGTGCCCCTCTTGGAATTGGGAACCGCCCCAGACATCAAATCTCCAGAGCACGCATTTGAAGTTGCTGAGAAGATAGGGCTCATCTTTAGAAGCTTCGCTCTTGCAAAACGGGGAATTGGAACCATACGGCAGGACGTGAATATCTCTATCCAGAACGGGCCGCGAATAGAAATCAAAGGATGGCAGGATCTTAAAACATTGCCTGATTTGATTCGCAATGAGGTCATACGGCAAAAAACCTTGCTTGAGCTTAAAGAAGAGCTTGGAAAAAAAGTACGGAAAATCCAAGAGTCTCCCGTGGATGCAACAACCCTCTTTCATACATCAGGTTCAAAAATAATTGAGAATGCGATCAAAGCATCGAGCAGGGTTATCGCTGCAAAGCTTCCTTTCTTTTCTGGAATTCTCAAAAAGGAGATCTGTCCGGGAAAAACAGTGGGAAAAGAGCTCGCGGAATATGTCCTTCCCTACGGGCTCAAAGGAATGATTCATTCTGATGAGGACCTCGGGCGGTATGGCCTCCTCAAGGAGTTTTCTGAACTTCGAAAAAAGCTCAAAGCGCATGAACAAGATATTGTGTTCCTTGTGGTAGGGCAGAAAGAAGTTGCTGAAAAGGCGGCGGCGGCGGTCCTTGAGCAGGCGCAGAAGTTCCTTGAGGGGATCCAGGAAGAGACACGAGTTCCCCACCACCTTACCGCAACCACGAGCTACGCGCGGCCATTGCCTGGCGCCCATCGCATGTATCCTGAAACAGATCTGGAAAAAATTGAGGTAACCGAAGAGTTGCTGGCGGATATCGAGATTCCTGAACTGATTGCTGAAAAAACATTGCGCTTTGAAAAGCAGTACAAACTTGCCCCCCAATTGGCGCATGAAGTTGCAAAAGAATTTGTAGGATTTGAGGACCTGGTGAAGAAATTCAAAAAGGTAAGCCCGAACCTGATCGCGTATGTTGTCATTGAGATGCCAAAGGATATGAAAAAAAGGCTGGATATTGATCCATCAAAATTGGAATTTAAAGATTTTGAAGAGGTGCTGAGCTACCTGGACAGAAGCAGGGCAAATAAGGATGCCGTTTTTGAAATGCTGCGTGAAAAGGCTTTGGGAAAAAAGGTTGATGTAAATAAATTCAAGAAGCTCTCTGAAAAAGACGTTGAGAATATCATCAAAGAGATACTACAAACAAATAAAGGAGCCCCTTTCAATGCGCTCATGGGGATCGCGATGGAAAAAGTGAGGGGCAGGGTCGACGGAAAAGTTGTTTCTAATATCATCAAGAAGCTTATTTAATTTTCTAACCCCTTTGTATACCTGCTATCAACCAAATGTCAGAAGTTTATCCGACTCTTCAACCAATTGCAGCAATTCTTTCATTGTAGAAACACTGCATATTTTACTTTTTTTGCCCCTCATGTTTAAACATGTGCCGCATGCCATGATTAGCCCATTATTTTTAAGAAATTTTTTGATGGAACCTTCAAAATATGGAAACTTGGGGTCTTTCACATTTTCAACTTCAACACCTCTCCCAAGCAAGAATATCTTGATAGAATGCCCCTGAGCAAGTGCTTCATTGCCAAATCTAAAACAATTCTAGCAAGTTTCTGCATCATTTGTGTTCAAGATCATGCTCATTTTCATAGTTTCACCTTCTTTGGGTTAAAGCCACAACCAACCACACAATGAGTATCAACACTAACACCATAAAGATTGGCCCGAAAAACATCATGCCACCCATATAACCAAATCCCCAACCAAAGCTAAAAAGAAACAATAGAGCCACCAAAATTCCAATTATCAAAAGAGGATTATTGTTTTTCTTCATGCTACCTCCTTCCCTTTTTGGATAGATCTTTCCATAACTTTATAATCCAAAGAGAAACCAAAACTATCAATCCGATGAGGAGCATCACATAGAGTATATTTACAAAATTCCCATAACCAAAATATCCCCAATTTCCCATCATTCCAGAGCCCATCATATTCATACCGCTAGAACCCACCATATTATTTCCAATCATCATGTTCATCATATCTCCCCCCATCATTCCACCAACATCTTCATTGCAATAAAGCCTTTTTGCCATTTGAATATGCATCTGCTTTAAACTTTCAGAACCTTCGCCACCCACCATTTGATCCATCATTTCATGGGCTTCGCCAGGATGCATTTGTTCCATATAATAGTCTCCCATCGCTTCAAGTTGTTCATCTGTGAGTTTGTCACAATTAATTTCAGAATCTATAAGCTGTTTGGCTTCATTAAAATTATGTTCGTGCGCAGAAATTATACTCAGATTCAGCAATAGAACAGCCACTATTGCGAAAAATAGTTTTCTCATTTTTTCACCCCATAGCTCTTAACAATTTTTCCATTTTTCTTTAATTTTTCAGCCAAAACCTCTCTTATGATATCAAATGCCTTAATGATCTTGGGGTTTGTAAGTTTGTAATAAATATTCTTGCCTTTCCTATTTGATGTAACAATTCCTCTGGATTTCATAATTGACAAATGCTGAGAGATGTTAGCTTGGCTTAATTTTGTGTTTTTTATTAGGTCTGTCACAAACATTTCCTTATTTCTCAACAAATTCAAAATCTCCAATCTTGTCGGATTGGAAAATGTTTTGCACATTTCTGCATGCATTTCATACAGCTCATTCATAATAGTTTATTAGAATATTAGAATATTTAAATCTTACTAATGGAAATACCCAGATATTACCAAAAAATAGGTGACCCAATACCAAAAAAAGGCACATCTATAAAAACTGATTTAAACTGATAGGGGAAGAAGCAATGAAATAAAAGGAGAAGCTATCTTTCTCCAAGAACTTTGTCTTTCTTTTCAAAAAAAGGCTTAAAATTTCCTGATCTTGTTTTTATAACCTTTTTGTAACCATTGTTCTTCATATTCCACAGTAAACTATCTTCTTTAGGCATTTCCCTTTCTACATCCTCAAGAGTCATTACTTTTCCAAAATAGAAAATTCCAGAATAATTTTTAGGCTCTCCAACTAAGGTTTCATTGCCTTTCACTATCTCTTCCAAATCAAAGAATCGAAATCCATACGCTTCTTTTGGAACTTTGACTTTTGAAGCGTCCCTGCTCTTTACTTTCCTCTTATCTGTTTCATCAAAAAGCATTCCCCGATATAAAATCTCCACATAATGTTTTAACATTTTTAAGATCCCCTATTTATCACTTCTTTGTTTTATAATATATCCATTAGTTCATATATTCTGTTGTAGAATCCTTTATTAATCTTTGTCAATGGTTTAAAAACATGAAAATAAAGAACGGTGATTTTGTCGAAATTGACTTTGTTGGAAGAATCAAAGCTACGGGAGAAGTCTTTGACCTTACGATAAAAGAAGTTGCAAAAAAGGAAGGATTGCATAGGGAAGGAGCCACGTACAGCCCGCTCGTTTTCTGCATAGGAAAAAATGAGGTTGTAAAGGGGCTTGATGAATTTTTGGTGGACAAAGAAGTTGGAAAAGAATATGATGTTGAAATCCGGCCTGAAAAAGCATTTGGGATGAGAAACAACAAACTCATGCAGCTTGTGCCCATAAACAAATTTAGGGGAGAAAAAATAAATCCTTTCCCCGGGCTGCAAGTAACCATCAATGGTGTTCCCGGAACTGTAACAACAGCAAGCAGCGGGAGAGTGATAGTAGACTTTAACCATCCTCTGGCTGGAAGGGAGCTTGCATATCATCTTAACGTTAAAGGCATTGTAACAGACACAAAAAAGAAAGTGAATAGCGTTTTGCATAATTATTTTGGGTTTGAGGATGAAAATCTTGAAATAAAAAATGATTCTGTTGTTTTGCATCAGGAACTCAGCGAGGAGTTAAGGAAAAATATCAGGGAAAAGGTTGCAGAAATAGTGCCTTCTTTGAAAGATATCATTGTTGCAAAGAAAGAGCCTAAAGCTGAAAAGAACCCCCACGCGGGGAAAGAATAAGTTTTTAAACAAAAGCAAACCCCTAATTAAAAAGTGGGGTAGGAAAGAATATGGAAATCTATGAGGGATCAACACAAAAAAGCCAGCACAAAGAGTTCAAGGCGTCATATCACAAAACCAATGCGCTTGATGAGGAACTTGAACAGCTTCTCTCAAAACAAAGAACGAAAGTGAAGGTTGTTGGGTGCGGGGGCAGCGGAAATAATACTATCAATAGAATCACAGAAGTGGGAATTGCGGGGGCAGAAACCATCGCGCTAAACACTGATGCCCAGGACCTCTTATACACCAATGCTGATGTAAAAATCCTTATTGGAAAAGAGCTCACCAAAGGATTGGGCGCGGGAAGCCTTCCCAAAATAGGGGAAGAAGCTGCGCGGGAAACAGAACACGAAATCAAAGAAAAGCTCAGTGGAGCGGACATGGTCTTTATTACGTGCGGACTTGGAGGGGGAACAGGAACTGGCTCAGCGCCTGTTGTGGCGGAGGTTGCGAAAAAAGTTGCAGCGCTTACGGTCGCGGTTGTCACTATACCCTTTGGGATGGAAGGGCAGAAACGATATGAAAATGCCATTCTAGGATTAGAAAAATTGGAGAATATTGTTGATACTCTTATTGTTATTCCTAATGATAAGCTGCTGGAAATTGCGCCAGACCTTCCCTTGAATACGGCATTCAAGATCGCGGATGAAATACTGACCAACGCTGTCAAGGGGATCGCGGAGATGGTAACCAAGGCAGGGCTTGTCAATCTTGACTTCGCGGACATCAGGACAGTCATGAGCAAAGGGGGAGTTGCCATGATGGGCGTAGGAGAGAGCGATGGAGAAAATAGGGCTACCGAAGCAGTTGAAAAAGCAATCAAGAATCCCTTATTAGATGTTGATATTTCTGGAGCAAATGGCGCGTTAATTAATATTGTCGGCGGACAAACCATGAAGCTAGATGAGGCAAAGAAGGTGGTGGAAGCTGTGACTGCGAAGGTTTCGGAAGAGGCAACCGTCATCTGGGGCGCACAGATCTCTGATGATCTGGACAACACCATCCGCGTGATGCTTATTGTCACAGGAGTCACATCCCCTCAAATCTTCGGGCCGAAGAGGAAAATCGCGGACCAGAATAAATCAGAAATGGAGAACGAGCTCGGAATCGAGTTTGTTGATTGATCATGCTTCAAGAATGGACGCAAAAGCTCAACTCATTCTTCATTGAATGCAGGAGAGTTTTAACCGTGACGCGAAAACCCACGGGCAGGGAGTTCAAGACCATCTTCAAAGTTTCGGGAATTGGACTTTTGCTCATCGGCTTGATCGGCTTTCTTATCACGATCCTCATGATCACCATCAATATATAACTATGGAAACAAAAATTTTTGCAATTCGAACAACCGCGAACAGGGAAGACCAGGTGTTTGATTTTATTAGCTCGAACATCACGAAAAAAAACCTTGAGGTGTACAGCCTCATCAGGCCCCACGGCTTGAGGGGATACATCTTCGCGGAGGCAGACAGCTTCCAAAGCATCTATGAGGCGAGCAATGGCGTTCCCTATGTCCGGGGGGTGCTGCCACAAGAAGTGAAGTACAGCGAGATAGAGCCGATGATTGAGCAGGCAAAAGCCCAGCAGCCGAACATCAGGAAAAATGATATTGTGGAAATTATCTCCGGCCCATTCAAAAGAGAGATGGCAAAGGTTTCACGCATTGACCTTGCGAAAGAAGAAGTGGTTGTTGAATTGCTTGAGGCAGCGGTTCCTATTCCTATCACGGTCAAGCTTGATTCTGTCAAGGTTGTACGAAGGGAAACTGAACCAGAAGCGAAGGAAGAAGCGTAATTATTTTTTTATTTCCTGGTCAATAAAGCTGCTGAATTGCTTTGTCTTCTCATAAAACTCATTAATCTTCACGATATTCACCACGCAGAACTCAGTGACCAGGGCGATATTCTTCCGATATTCCTCTTTCTTGGTGTAGGGAGCTTTGTCAATTTTTCTCAAGAGAATATAAAAATCAATGAACTCCTTCATGATCTTGTTACGTTTGTATACTGCCAGCAACGCTTTTGCCCGAACAAGAGGAACAGGGGAAATCTCCTTAATTTTCCTTTTCTGGTTCTGATATTCCAACAATTCAAAAATCCCCGCGTCCATCGCCAGGATAAGGCGCTTGATGATGCTCTTGATAATATCGACCGTCCGCGTATATTTCAAGGTCACAAAAATCAGATGGTCAACTCTTTTTAATTGCACTTTTACCTCATCTTCCTCGTGTTCCAAATCGTACATCATATCTGAATACGTTGTTGGCGTTTGTTAAAAAAACTTTCGATTGGGAAAGGTAGTCTTTCAGCTTGGAAAAGTCGAGCCTGGTGATTCTGAAATCTTCTGAAAATACGATATAGCTTCCCTGTCTCGCGAAGGCGGTGCCGCTCTTTTTGTATCTCTCAAAAAAGGAGCGAAGATCCTCGATGACCTTGATGATCGCAGTGTCAATTCCGTGGAGAGGCGCGCAACTCTTGAAAATATCCAGCCGTGATCTGAAGTCCTGGGGAAGCATCCGTACGCGCTTGTACATCTCATCATACTCAAGCAGCGCGTTCACGCTTAAGAACAATGATTTGTAGATATCCTCCGCGATTGTCAGCAGCAATTTAGGATCTTTAACTAGGGGATACGTGCTGTACATCAGGTGGTCAGCGATCATCAAATTTCTTTCGGCATCCAGCATCTTCTTCTTGATGTCCTCCCGTTCCATGTCTTTGTAGGGAGGGGCTCTGTTTTTAAATTTACTTTAGCAGGAAAGAGACAACAGGGGGAAAGACAAGGAGCAGGGAAAGCGCGAGAGCCCCCATCAACATAAAAAACCAAGTCCCAAGAGAAGGATTTTTATCGCTAAGAACCTGCCGAAGCACAAAATAGCTCAGCAATCCTCCACTATATCCTAGAATGATCTCCCCTGAAAGAGAGCCGAGAGGGCCTATAAAAACTAAAAATGAGCTAACAGAAGGGACTGCCTTTCCAAGAAAGCTCAAAGCCCCGATGGAAAGAAGGGTGAGAGAGCACGCAATATACAGTGCGACAACGGGTCCTGCCGGCTTTTCCATTTGCACCTCTTTTTTGACTTCTTTCATAGTGACGCTATTTTTGCTATCAACGCTCCAGCCCCAAATATTCCTACAGTTAAAAATAAGATTGCCCCCACCAGAATGACAAGGATGACCTTCCTTTCCTTTTCAACGAAAAGTTCATCGCGGTAATACAAAGACATCATAAAAGGAATAAACATCAACGCAGGAAAAAAGTTGCCCACGTGCTTTTTTACTTCCATCACAAGCGTATCAGCCCGCGGTTTGGTGCTTTCCTGAATAATCTTTTTCACGCTTTTTCCATCAGCATCCGCATACACTGCATACATCACATTTCCCATAATCACGATAAACAAAAAAGCAACAAAAAGAAGCCCCATAAAAAATCTGAATTTCCTGGGATTCGGTTGATTCTGAAAAAGTTCTGCAAGGGAAAAGCTTAATCCTATGATAATCATCAAACCAAGAAATCCATGAAGCATGGAAACAATCTCAATAGCTGAAAAAATCATCTTTTATAAAGGGGTTTTGAAATTTATATATCTATTTCTTTTCGAGGAGGAGAATCGCCTTTGCAATATCCCCCTCAGCCTTCTCGAGAGCTTCTTGTGCCTTTTCCTGATTTGCCCCAGTCTGCATTGAAACAAGCTCGACATCCTCTTTGGTGTACTTCTCTGCTTCCCGCTCAACAATATGCCCGGTAATCTGCAATGTTTCCTGCCCGAAGGCGGTTACTTTAAGGACCTGTGGATTTTGAACAACAAGCTCTTTTGATGGCGTTTTAATGACCACTTCAACAGCCTTAATCTCTTCCTGCTTCATGCCAAGCTTTTTCATTGCTTGCTCTACTTGTTTGGGATTCATGCCTGGAAACATTTTAGAAACCGAGATTTAAGAACAGCTCAACCACGATGGTAATAACAATAAGAACAACAACGACCACAGGGCTTATTTCAATCTTGCTTTTGTATTCATCGAAATACCGCACAATCCCCCCCATTCCAGAGGGCATGGTTATTTTTTCATTCGCCATAACGTGAAATGAGAGCCATACATATAAAAACGTTGTGGTTAACCATTTTACATCTTTTTTTCTACATACTTAATCAAATTTTCTGTTCTGCCTACAACATTTCTTACATACTTCATTTTATAGATACTACTGCAACAGTAAGATAGATAGATAACATCCTTTATAAAGTGTCCATTATTAATATACAAATTTGTCCATTAGTAATGGAAAGATTTATAAAACTATAAATATAGAATTACAATATGATATTAAGGGAAACTTTAAAGGCTGTTGTACACGCTCAAAAGAAAGAACTCTCTTTATTTGAGTATGGCATAGGGAGAGAAGAGCTGAAAAAAATCAATATAAATCTTCATTTTGCTGTAATCCTTTCCGGAATCAGACGTTGTGGCAAAAGCACATTGCTTAAGCAAATTGCACGGGAAGTAAAAAAATTTTATTACTTTAACTTTGAAGACCCAATTGTTGCAGATTTTGAAGTGCAGGATTTTCAAAAACTTGATGATGTTTTCTTTGAAGAGTTTGGAAAATCCCAGTATTACTTTTTTGATGAGATACAGAATGTTTCAAAATGGGAGCTTTTTATAAGGGCCCTTCTTGATAAAAAAAAACATGTTGTTATTACTGGCTCTAATGCTTCGCTATTAAGCAAAGAACTAGGAACAAGGCTTACTGGCAGGCATTTGAGATATGAACTGTTTCCATTCTCCTTCAAAGAGTTTCTTAAGTTAGTCGGCAAAAAACCAAGCATTGAAGCTTTTGAAGAGTTCTTAATAAAAGGGGGATTTCCGGAGTTTCTTAAAGTGCATAAAGCAAGCATCCTACAAGAATTATTTAATGATATAATAATGAGAGATATTGTAGCGAGATACAATCTTAGAAGCGCTAAAACAATAAGAGAAATGGCATTATACCTGTTTACCAACATAGGAAAAGAATTTTCTTATAGTATGCTTAGAAAGATTTTTGACTTAGGATCTACAAGCAGCGTAGTATCTTTTGTTTCGTATTTAGAAGACAGTTACTTATTATTTACGATCCAAAAATTTGATTATTCTTTGAAAAAACAGCTTGTTAATCCAAAAAAAGTTTATTCTATTGATACTGGATTGTCAAATGTTATCTCTGCCTCTTTTTCTAAAGACAAAGGAAAAATGCTCGAGAATGCAGTATTTCTTGATCTAAAAAATAAGTATAAAGAGATATTTTATTTTCGGGAAAAAGGCGAGTGCGATTTTGTCATTAAAAATGGGACAAGCATTACACAAGCGATCCAGGTCTGTTATGATCTAAATGAAAAGAATAAAAATAGAGAGATTAATGGATTAACGGAAGCAATTAAAAAATTTAAACTAAAGGAAGGTCTAATCATAACTTACAACCAAACTGATAATATTTTGATTGGCAATAAGAAAATAAAAGTTTTACCTGCATGGAAGTGGCTTCTCTAATTTTATCGGTATAATTTACTGGAGCAATATGGAACCATGCGATGCTTGATGTGAACTGCCACAACTATCACGAGAAATCTTAGTCATTATTAAAAGTAAATGCGGGAGACAGGAATCGAACCTGCGCAGGCACTAAGCCAACGGGTCCTAAGCGTGGACTAATGCTTGATTTTCAAGGATTAACCGTCCCGATTGACCGCTCCGGCACTCCCGCATAATAAATAAAGAATGAAGAATATATTAAAATCTATCTGTTTGTTCCTAGAATTATTAATCTGGACAGCCAAATGTTTCGCAAGGAGCAAGTTGGTTTTCTAGGAGTTCAGATCCATCGACTTTTTCAAACAAAACAACTTCAGTTACTGAAGCTCCCGTTGTTACAAATATCCTATTTCGTACCTTCTGTATTGAATGCCTTCCTTCGAGAAGGCTTTTTCCGCTTTTTGTATACAGAGAAACAATTGCCCCCACGCTTCCAATAATAATCCCTTCATCAGTTTCATATGCACTATGCAATCCTAACGGCGATGGTATAAGTTTCTGTTTTATATTAAATCCCCTTATATCCTTAAAAGAATAAGTTGGATCATGTACATCTCTATCCATCTGTCTCCCCCTGCTCTTTTCATTCTCACGGGGATTATAAGTTATAAGGTATTTTGCATTTTCAAAATACACTAAAGCAGAAACCTCTTCAAAAAATTTATATCCTTTCAATAATCTTCTTTTATTTGATATATAGTCTGGATCTCTAATACTTTCAGCATATTTATAAATCCTCTTCCGATGTTTTGCCCAAGAGCTTTTGTCCAATGAAGCATGTGCTGGAAGAATAGAATCATACATGCAAATCCTTTCTTGTAAAGATTTTTCTTTTGCTTTGAGGCATTTCAGCGCATTAAAAATGTGGTGCTTTTCATCAATCCAAATAAAATCTTCCTTCCTGAATGCAACAAGGATATCATCTAATGCTTTGCTAAAAACTGGCTCTTTTATTCTCCAATTTCTTTCCTGCAAGGCGTCATATTTCATCAGTTCAGAATTTTTATCTGACTCAACATATACCTCTTGTATTTTCTTTGCCAATAAATCATCTTTAAAATTTTCTATTGCTGATGCCAAAGATTGAGAAAGGCAAAGATAATTTTGTTTTTCCTTGTCATTTGCTTTATGGGATAGTAGATTATGCTGGCGTATACGCTGCATATTTTTTATAATCTTAGCAACACTATTATGGGCATCATTTTTTTCAAATTCATTTTCATAATTTTCTTTGTTCATTTTTAGTTTATAGGTAATAAAGGATTTATGTTTATCTGAACAATTTTCATTCTAGTGAATCTTGTTTTTTAAGTAGCCCAACTACAATTTTGTTGGTATTTGCCGTTGAAATGTTATATCGCTCTTGGAGATCTATGAGATAGAGTAACCTTTTTATTTTATTATCCGTTGCGTAGCTATCATCAACTACTATTTTATTAATTAATCCTTCATGTGCTTCCAAAGTCTTTTCAATTGCGTTCTTGCTTTCTGATGGGGAAACTTTTTTAATAAGCTGTAGGAAATCGTCTGCCATTTGGGATGGTTGTCTGTATGGTATCTGGCTAGGGTCTCCAAATGAGAGAATGTATTTTGAAAAGGAGTCAATCAAACTTTTTACTTGAGTATCTTCTTTAAAAAATATAAAACTTTCAGGTACTGGTCCAATAAAAATATCATTCTTAAGGGAATCAATTTTTTGAATAACAGTTTCAATATCTGGTTTATCTGGAGATTTTAAATAATCTGCTAGATCTTCTAAACAAGCAGATCTATATTGGTAACAAACAGATTCCTGCTCAGTTTGAGGAATAAATCCTATATTTTCCAGTGCAGCTTTTAGCATCTCAATTTTTTTTGGATATTCTTTTATTAAATTTGATGCAGTTTTTGATATCTATCAATTTCTGCATCATTTAATCTTCCCTTTGCATCTCCAAAAATCTGAAGGGCCTTGGAGTAATGATATTCCTCTATGGCATTTTCAATGGTTCTGCGCGCTTTCCAATCTTTATATCCTCCTGGCAAATTCTGTATTAATGGGTATCCAAAATAGATTGAGGCTCCAACAGCGCCAATAATCCCTAGCTGCCATAGTCTTCTTGATATTGTCTTTCTGTTAACAACAATTATCTCTGCCATTATGACGTCACCTCATAATCTGCAACTTTTTTTCCTTCCTCAAATTTGAGCAAATGAACATAATCTGCATTGAGATCTTTGGTTATTGCTGCCGCTTTTTCCTCTTCAGAAATCCCTGAAGCAAGGATGTTATGGAGAGATTTTGGTTGATATGAAATGCTAGCAGAGTTTATTGTTGATATCAGATAACGCTGATTTTTTAAGAATGCGATCATCTCTTCTTTTTTATAGTCCCCTATTTGGATTTTCCTGCTAATGCTTACTACCTGATTTTCTTTGTCTATTTCATAATCAGGAGAAAATGGGGGGATTGTTTTTTTAACTTTCTTATCTATTGCAGAGGTAAAAAGCTTTGCATACTGATGGTGATTCTTAGTGCTATACTCTAAATTATTTTCTACATCCTTGGAAAAAGTGAACTCTGCTAACTGCTTGAAAAAAGTGTTTGCGTCAACAATTTTTTTCTCTGGTGACTTTTCATCCAATTTTATTCTTGCGCATATATTATCACCATTATGCTTAAATGTTATATATTCAAAGGGGAGAGAAATTAATTGACCCTGCAATGAACCCGAATAAAAGAGATCCTCTCTATTTGCTCCAATTATTAAGCGAAAAAAAAAGGAAGCTAGAAAAGAAACTCCAATAGTAAAAAGGGCAAAACTGTGTAATCCCTGTCCTAATCCCATCATAACAAATCCCCCGGCTAATTCCATCAAAAATGAACATGCTGATGCCTTTTCTGCATCAAAAGAATCAGAACCAAGATAATCTTCAAGCCTGGATCTCAGCTTATGGGACAATGTTCCCAAAACAGGGTAAAGCAAAAATTTGCTATGCTCTGCGGTCTTGCTTAAAAAATTCCGTATGCTTTCGTTCATATCCTCTTTTTTAGCATCAACAACCTCTGCCCGATACTTATTTTTAAGCTGGTTATAATCATCTGTTGACATCATTGATTCAAGTGACAAGTAACCCATTTTTTTTGCCTCTTTAAAAACATCCTCAAGAAATTTTTTTTCTCCTTTGACTTTTATACACATCCCATTATCGCTCTCAGCATGATAGGAATAGCCAATAAATCTTTTCAGCACTTGAGAAAAAGAATTCTTGTTTTCAAACGGCACCGCGCCATTGAAAGGGAGGATAGTCGCATATATTCTCTCTTTTTCCTCAGGAGAGGAATCGGCTGAAGCTAAAAATTTGACAGCCTGGAGGGTATGGTGCTTTGCTTCAAAAGAACTAATCCTATCGCCAAGAGCAGAAATAACCACCTTGTCCAGTGTCCTGCTAAATTCCTTGTTTTCATCCTTCCAATACTCTTCCTGGCAGTAATCATAACGAATAAGCCTCGCATCTTTCTCCATACAATCAACTACTTTTTTCATTCTGCTGTCCAGCAAATCATCTGAAATACCCTTGATGGCAGAAGCCAGTCTGTAGGTTAAATGCAAATACTCGTCTTTAGTTTTATCATCGCAAAGATCCTGCAATGAACCTGCTTTTTTATTTACTGCGTTTGCGTGCGCTTCTGTTTTTATCTTGTGCATTGCATCAAGAATAGTATTGATATCTTCCCTTACTTCATTTTCCTGCAGTTCCAATTGGATAGCTGAAGGAAACTTATTCATCTTTCTTTTCTCCAGGCATAACATCCAGCTTTGCTTTGGGATTTTCCGGAATGATATAGCTGAGATTTACATATTGCCTTATCAGCGCCTTGTCATGCCTGCCTGTTTTGCTGTCATGCTTTTTTTCCCTGTATTCTTTTATTTCTTGCTCCAACCCAGTTATTTTTGAATCCAAATAGGAATATGTTACTTCACTGGTGGTTTTTGTTCCAACCATACGACCCTTATCATGGCAACGATCAATATGATACTGGACACCAGGATCATTCCTGCATTCATCCCTTAACTCATAATGGCTTCCTGCCCAGCAGGCAACCTTCTTAAACTCTTCTCGTGTAAGCTTCTCTGTCTTTCTCTGCCTTACCGTTACATGCTTCAAAATATTTTCAATTCCATATCCTTTTATTTCATCCGAGCTTTTTCCCAATGCCAAAGCAGCAATGGCTTTTGCCCTTGAGCCCACATAGGGATCATCCAAATCCAGCTCCTTGAGAATTCTGTCATCAAATTCAGGAATAGGCTCGCCATCTTCTCCAGTTTTTTTATGCCTGACAAGCTTATTGATTAAATAGGTGTCATACCTGTCCCTTGCGATAGTCGCCCAATGGGCTTCCTGCACAGATGTTTCTCCATTCTGGATTGCATCTTCCTCATAGTTTTCTGCTTCGCCATAAAAATCGGCAATTTCTTCCAGGGCATTGTCAGCGCTCCCTTCTCCGGGATTGGCCATGTAAAAAAGCAGGGACTGCGGCACTAATGCCTTAAAGGAATCTCCTTTGTACCTCATGTCAATAAGAGTATACCCTTGGGGGGTAAAATTCAGATCAAAGTTTTCTTCAACAACGATAAATTTGCTTCCTTTTTCTATTTCTGCAAGAACTTCATTTGAAGGAACTCTCCGTATTACAACTTTTTTAAGCTTTTGTTCAAGGTCCATTTTATTCCGCCATCACAGTATAATCATCTGTTTTTCTGCATGATTCAAATTTGCTGAGGCGCAAATACTTTGCAGAGGTTATCTTTGAAAGTCTTTTAAGCTTTTCCTCTGTCGGCTGCTGCCTTGACAATTCAACTGCGATCTCCCTAAAGGGGATTTCCTTTATTTTGGATATAGCTGTGAGCGCATACCTGTTATTTTCAAAGCAGACAAGGGCAGAGAGTTTCTTGTAATCCTGCGATTGAAATATATTATAAAAAGTTAGTGCGCCAATGTCCTTTTCCGGAATTGAAGCTGAAGCGCAGTTTGGCGGTTCAATCAAAAAAATTGGAAGTGACTCTGTAAAATATTTCCCAAAAGTATAGTGATTTTCAAGGCTCCATACTAGATTTTTCTCTTTTTCCAAAGGAACCTTAATATGTGCAAGATCTTCCAATTGTTTTTGGTTTACTGTTTTGGAAATTGCTTCTTGATTGTTTGTTGGCACATCAATTCTTACTAAATAGTTATCTTCTTTTTTTACATGTAGCAAATTAAGTGGAGAAAATATTAACGTTCCAATTTTGCAATCATTATAACTCCTTATTAATGTTTCACCAAAGAGGTACAATCCACCCCAAAACAGTGACTTTTCTAAATTCATTCCTGCAATTGGAGGATTATCCAAACTTAACAGAATCAGACTTGTAAATACAGAAACTAAACTAGCCACTGCGTTAAATCCCCCTGAGATGTTTGAAGCACTTTCACTATCAAAATTATGTGATCCCAACCTCTCTTCAAGATTTTCCTTAATTTTCTTGGGAAATGCCCCAAAAATCGGGTAAAGTATTTTTGGAATTTTTTTGATTTTTAAATTTCCTAATCTCCCATATAAACCAGAGTATACATCATGTTCTACATCCAATACCATGGAATCATATTTTTTAGTTTTAGCTAATTTATCATATTTGTTATGTGTCATAACGGTCATGACAGATTTGAAGCCAAGGCTCTTTGCCGCTGAAATTGCTTTCTCAAGATTTTTTGTATTTTTTACCCTTAAGGTAAGGCCCCTGCTGCTTTCAACGCTTTTAATGCCTCGTTTTTTCAGCTCTTCCCTGAATAATTTTTCATTGTAATCTGATGCATGATCATTAAATGGAAGGATGGTGTCATAAACATTCAGCCTTTTTTCAAGCGGCTCTTCCTTGCTGTTGATATATTTTAAAGCGTTTACGACATGGTGCTTGTCTTGGAGCCCTGAAAAATCATCTCCTTTAAGTTTGATAAGAACCTTATCCAGATGAAAAGAAAATTCTGGCTCTGCATTTTTCCAAAAACAATCTTGGAGGTAATCATAACACAGAAGCTCCGGATTTTTTTCAATTGCGTCAACAACCTTCTGTATATTTTTAACCAGGCCTTCTTCTGCAATGCCTTCAATCGCTGATGCGAGCCTGTACGTTAAATGAAGATACTCATTCTTTTTCTCTTCTGTTATGTTTCTGTCTGCAATCTGCTCCTGTCGTATTGCTTCCATGCCATTGATGATAGTGACGATATCCTGCTGCACATCTTTCTCTTCCAATTCGATGGTTATAACTTGGGGAAGTTCCTGGCTCATTTCTTTTCTCCCAAAAATTTCTTTATCCTTTCATAATCCGCGATGCTGTCCCCTATTGCTGCGCGCATTTTATTGTAATCAATGTCCTGTGGGGCGCTAATACCTTGAATGATGCTTTTGTATACCTCAACAGCAGGCTCTACCCCGTAATCCCTTACAATCTGGTTTGCGCGGGCAATGTCCCTGCATGATAAATTTGCATTTGATTTCACAAGCTCTTTGGGGTCAATAGTCTTGTTTCCAAGATATAATTTCCATATTTCTTCTTGTTCTTCTTGATTAGGCATTCCAAAAAATAGCTTATGGACAAACCTGTCAAGGAACGTTCCAGTCACCCTATCGGGCCTGTTTAATGTTCCAATCAAATAA
>CAZTDJ010000001.1:6550-27866 GCA_964612835.1 Candidatus Woesearchaeota archaeon | reverse complement strand
ATACAAGGAAATCAAAGTACCGAAAGAAGGCGTATATAAAATCTGTCCACACTCACAAGATCAGTCGTTTTAGCATGGGGAACCAGCACAAAAATTTTAATTTTTCAATCAGCTTGGTGAGTCGTGATGATGTTCAGATTAGGCACAATGCCATTGAGTCTGCACGGCAACTGGTAAATCGGCACTTGCACACGGGATTAGGCAATAATTACTTCTTTTTGATTCCCCTCTATCCCCACCACATTCTGCGAGAAAACAAGATGATTGGGGGGGCGCATGCAGATAGGCTTCAGAGCGGAATGGCCCACTCCTTTGGGAAAACAATCAGTGTTGCGGCCCAAGTAAAAGAGGGAAAGTCTATTTTCTTGGTTCACTGCGAAAAAAAAGACGGGGAAATTGTGAAAAAGGCATTGCATAAGTCATCTTCAAGGCTTCCGTGTAGAACCTCAATTGTTGCACAAGAGATCAAGGCGGCGTGATTATTGGTAGATCTCCTCTATCTTTCTTTCATACACTTGATTAAAGACTTCAAAAAAATCTTTTAATTTCTTTTTCATTTTATTGCGGTGGAAAAAAAGAACTGGATGCGATGTTTCGATGAGCGTTTCGAACATACGCTGTTCAATCTCTATGCGGGCATGAAACATTTTTCTTAACTCCTCTTTTTTGTATGCCTTCCTGATGGCGGCATTAAACTGTTTTTCTTCTAGAATCTCTTCCTTCATGATATTGAGAAAATGCTCAAGAATAATCTTCAGCCACCCTTTTCGCGCATTAACGACTTTTTTATTATTGGGGTCAAATGGTTTTACCCCCAGGATTTGTACCTCGTTGACAAATTGGTTGTCTAATCTATTGACCTCTTGAAAAAGCTCCTCAAGTTCATGCTCTTCATAGCGAGATTTTCCTTTTTTTGAGATTTTCCCCGCATGTTTGATGCAGGTTTCTAAATAGGCATTTATTTTATTGATAACAAGAGCGTGATATTCCTGGAAATCATCTTCTTCTTCAAGAATCTTTTGAGAAACTTCATCAAGAATCTCTTTTTCAAAATTTGCAAGATGTTTTTTAATCATACTTCTAACGTTGTCTCTTTTTCAATAATTTTTCCATCAGTTTCTATCGCTCTTTTGATGATGCCGCAGCGCTTTGCATGTATCCGAACATCCTCGTAATCTTCCTTGTTTTTGCAGGAGCTGGGGTCAACGTGGTCGATAGTAATGAGATGGGCAATTTTTGCATTTTTAAAATCTCTAAAGTCAAATGCAAATTCATCCATAAAAGGTTTAAACAGCTCTTTTTCAACTTTTACTTTGCAAAAATTTTCTTTGTACCCTTTTTTTGGATTATGGGGATTTTTCTCAACTTTCAAGCTTCCTTCTTTGCAGGAGAGATTGCACAGCATATACTGGAATTTAAATGAATCATACAGCTCTTCAAGTTCTTTTTTTGAGAATGTTTTGTTAAGAGAAGTAACATATAACCCCCTCTTTTTTTTATACCCATCAACAAAAGGGGAAGAAATCTCTTTTTTCGAAAAAATATTTCCCTCAATTTCAAAAGGGCCATTGCTGTGCTCTGCAAAAAATTTTATGAAATCGTTGCAGTACTCAAATCCTGATTTTGCTGAAATTTTCCCATTCACAACTTTGATAGAAAGGACTGCCCTGTTTCCATACGCCCCTTTTCCAAATCGGATGAATTGGTCATGGACAAGGTCGTCTGATTGATCCACAAAAATTTTTTTGATAAAATGCATACTGAGAAAAAGGGAGAGATGTTTAAATATTTTTTGTGAATGGTTCCATGGATAGATTATCAGGCAGTCCACTCTTTTTTGTGCATATACGCCTTTACTCCAACTAAACCATCATAAGCTCTTATTTTAACTCCTGCCTCATTCATTATTTGAACAGCATTTTTAAGTTCTTTTTGCCATCCTTTTTTTGTTCTTTCAATCATCTGCTTGTGGACAATTAATTCTTTGATCCCTGAGCATATTACTGCATTTGCGCAAGGAATGCATGGCAACCAAGGCATGACCATAATAAGCCCTTTTGTAGGAATTCCATTTCGTGCAGCTTTGTAAATAACATCCCTCTCTGCATGGGTAGTATAAATGTGTTTATTATCCCCCCTAAATCGCTCTTTCTTCTCTTTTACTCCTGGTGGAAGATTATTTAGTCCTTTTAGGATAGTTTTGCCATTCTTTACAAGCAGGGCCGCATTATGTGTTGAAGGATGAATACTCTTTTTTGCATGTGCATAGCATTTTCTAAGCCAGTTTTTATACACTAAATTTATTGATGTCTTTATCTTAAGTTTTTGTATGTTCATAGGTTTTTTAAAAAGTCAATTTCATTTTTAAATTTTACTAAAGATAATTTAGAATAATTGTCCCTACGGATTTGTTGTCGTTAGAGGATTTACCCTAGAAACATTAAAAAACTTGAACATCCCAAATCTATTCATGCAAGTTTGTCTGAAGGTTCAATAACCGCAATTTTTTTGCTAAGAGAATGAAAATGAAAGAGAAAAGACTTATCACTGCCGCATTGCCCTACGTGAACCTTTCCCCCCATATTGGGAATATTGTAGGAAGCCATTTACCTGCAGATATTTTCAGCAGATACTGCCGGCTGCAGGGATACGGTGTTCTTTTTATTGGTGGAACGGATGAGCATGGAACCGCAACCGAAATTGCGGCAAAGCAGTTTGGAATAACGCCACGAGAACTGTGTGATTATTTTTTTACAGTTCATAACTCAATTTATAATTGGTTTAATTTTAGCTATGATAATTTTTCTCGAACAAGCAAAGAGATTCATTATACAACAACTGTTGATTTTTTTAAAAAAATTTACAAGAAAGGATGCATTATTGAAAAAGTGCTTGAATTGCCGTATTGCACGGACTGCAAAACAATTTTGTCTGATCGCTATATCGAAGGAACATGCGCATTTTGCAAGTATGAGCATGCCCGAGGAGACCAGTGTGAAGCATGCGGGAAGCTTCTCGAACCTTCTTCATTGAAGAAGCCCCATTGCGTTTCATGCAGTTCTACAAATATCATCTTTAGAAAAGAAAAACATCTGTTTATACGGCTGCAGGAATTCTCCCAGAAATTAAAGAAGTGGATTGAGGGTTCACATCAGTGGAGAAAACAAGTAAGTTCTCTTGCGTTGGCGTGGATAAAAGAAGGTCTTCAGGATCGATGTATTACGAGAGATTTGGTGTGGGGGGTTCCTATTCCTGTAGAAGGGTATGAAAAAAAAGTTTTTTATTGCTGGTTTGATGCCCCTTTAGGATACATATCTTCAACAAAAGAGCGTAGAGGGAATACCTACAAAGAGTACTGGCAGAATAAAAAATGCAGGATATACAATTTTATTGGAAAGGATAATATCCCCTTTCACACGATCTTCTTTCCCGCAATGCTTCTTGCCCATGGAAAATTTAATCTGGCTTACAATGTTGTTGGGTTGCAATACCTTAATTATGAAGGCGGAAAAATATCAAAATCTAAGCAACATGGAGTTTTCTGTGAAAATTTGCCGTCATTAGGCCTTGAACCGGATTATTGGAGATTTTATTTAACGTATCTTATCCCTGAAACTGCAGACACTGAGTTTTACTGGAAAGAGTTTCAGGAGCGAGTGAACAAGGAGCTTATTGGCAATCTTGGAAATTTTGTGAATCGAACATTGAGCCTTATCGCTCATGATTTCAATTGTCGAATCCCAAAAGTAAAGCTTACACAGCAAGATTTAAAATTTATGAAAGAAGTAAAATCTCAGGTTAACCGCATCAAAGAGAATTTTGAAAATGTTGAATTGAGGAAAGCATTGCGCGAAGTTTTGAACCTTTCTGCAATGGGAAACCTTTATCTTCAAGAACAAAAACCCTGGGAAGGAAATGCAGACCATACGATGTTTATCTCTGCAAATCTCTGCAAAATCCTTGGTTTGATTATCCAGCCTTTCTTGCCGGTAACTTCACAACGAATTCTAGGCATGCTCAATTGCAAAGAGAGAGACTGGAAAAAGCTTACAGAATTCAACCTTACGGGAAAAATTAATAAACCAGCGTTGCTTTTTAGAAAACTTGAAGATAAGGATATTGAAGGATACAAGGCGAAAGCCTCAAAAATTAAGGAGCATTTCACAACTCGCCAAACAAAAATGGTCCCTTTTGAAGAATGGAAGAAACTTGACTTAAGAGTCGGGGAGATTGTTGAAGTAAAAGACCATCCCAACGCAGAAAAGCTCCTTATCGTAAAAGTTAAAGTTGGAGATGAGGAAAGACAATTAGTTGCAGGAATTAAACAGCAGTATAAAAAAGAGGAATTGAAAGGGAAAAAAGTTATTGTTTTTATGAATCTTGAACCCGCAAAATTACGGGGGGTCGAAAGCCAGGGAATGGTTTTGGCGGCAGTAAAGGGAGATAAGGTTGTTTTGCTGGCCCCTGGCAAAAGCATAGAATCTGGAGCAAGGATAGAATAGAAAAATAGGAAATTTATTCTGATTCTCAAATCACAAACTTCTTTTGGTTGAGTGCCTTTGCATTGCTTGCGTTAATTATTGTATTTGTTCTTTTTAAAAAATTTAAAAATAGTGGGCCCGCCGTGATTTGAACACGGGACCGCCCGATCTACGAGTCTGGTTATGGGTTAGAGAGCGAAGCTCTCTTTTTTTCTCACCTCCGAGGAAGAGAGAATCCCCACAATCCATCCTTATCAGTCGGGTACTCTAACCAGGCTGAGCCACGGGCCCGATGAGTGTAAAGGCTAGGATATTCTTTATAAAATTTGCGACGCAGAAAAATGCGCCCCAGGTAGGACTCGAACCTACGATCTCACGGATGGTTCTCCTTTTTGGGAGTTTAACAGCCGCGTGCTCTACCGACTGAGCTACTGAGGCAATGAAATTTTTAAGGGGGATTGTTTTAAAAAGCTTTTCCCTTTTGATGGTTGTTCCTTTCCGTGCTTTTTTAACAGAGTTGTCAAAGAACAAAAAACTTAAAAGAGCACATCCCTTCTAGTGCCTCATGGCAGATATTTTTATTTTTGATGGAGAGCATGTTTCTCGGAAAAATTTGTCTCAAGAAACGTTAAAAAGAAATTTGAAGAAAAAATTGTTATGGATAGACATCCCCGATCATCAGAAAGAAGTTTTTGATATGCTGGTTCCTTTTTATAAATTCCATCATCTCGTTGTTGAAGATGCAGTATTGGAAATAAAGACACTGCCCAAAATTGAGGAGTTTCGCTCATATAATTTTTTGATTACATATGGCCTTAATCTTGAAAATAATACAATAAAAAAAATTGAGTTAGACTTTTTTATTGGAAAGAATTTTATTATTTCGTCTTATCATGAAGAAATTCCTTCTTTCCAGAGACTCAAGAAAGACCCAATAAAACTTGCTGCCCTTATTAAAAAAGGGCCGGATTTTCTTTTGCATAAATTAATTGATTTGGAAGTCGACAAACAAATTCTGGTGCTTGATGACGCGGAAGACCTTCTTGATAATCTTGCTTCACGCATCATCTCACAACGTGAGACAGATATGTTTTCTGCATTTTTTGACGCAAAAAATGAACTGCGCAACATTAAAAAAATTTTGTCTCTTCAGAGCCAGGTCATTGAGCACATATCAAAAAAACCAGTTAAATTTTTTACCGAGGACATGAGGCCTTACTTTAGGGATACATTTGACCACACGATAAGGGTTTTGGATATGGTGGAGCGCCAGCGTGAAATGATTGATAACAACATCCAAATTTATTTTTCTCTTGCTTCTACGAGGATGAATGAAATCATTAAAGTTTTAACCACTGTCGCAACAATTGTTTTGCCATTAACCTTAATAAGCTCAATATATGGCATGAATTTTGAGTATATGCCAGAACTCTCATCAAGGTATGGATATCCTGCAATCTTGGCTTTCATGTCTCTTGTCGCTCTCGGGATGATTTTTTATTTTAAAAAGAAGAGATGGGTTTGATTAGAGGCTTATAATCTTCAGCGAGTAAAGGATTAGTAATACTCCTAGACCAACCATCAAAAGCCCGATTGCGCAGGGATTGATGGAATCAATAAGCGCGGTGGTGATGACAGCTGCAAATTTAAGTTCTATGGCTGTTTATTCCGGTAATGCGCATCCGGATTTTTCTGCGAGTTCCTCCATTGCTGGAGTCCCTATCAATCGTGATCCGTCAGGAAATTCAAAGGTCGCATATTTGTCAATTTCTTTTTTAAGGCACAATCCAGGATTTGCATTTTTTCCGTGAGGGTCACATTTAGTATAATTAATACAGTGGAAGGATTTGCCAAATTTTCTCTTGACTTTTGCGCAGTTGGGGTACCAAAACGCCCCGCACTCAACAACGCCTTTTTCTGTCAGACATTTTGCGAAGTTGTCATACTTTCCAAGAGCAGAGTTTTTGCATCCTGCGATAAGGAGGAGCACTATCACACATGCCGCGAAAAAGACATTTTTTATCTTTTCTTCTCTTTGCCACCAAGGGCAACAAGACCGATGCTGAACGCAAAGATAAGAGTAAGGAAAGCGAGGGAAATGAGGCATAAAGAGCAGAAGGAAAACAGGACAAACGCTTCAATTCCCGTGAGATATAATGAGAAAAGGAGCCCGATAGAGGAAATCGCAAGAAGGGCATGCAAGGGCCACTTCTCTTTTCTATGGAGGGCGACAACAGAGAGGAGGAAAAGCGCGATATAGGAAAAAAATCCCAAAATAGCAACCGGGATGTCAAATCCCAAAAATTCTTCCAAAAAATTAAGGTACACGGACTTAAAAAATTCAGAGTAGATGCTTTTGTTTACAATATCGCAACTTAACTTTTCATTGATGTCGCAAAAAGCCTTCACTTCCCTAAAATGATTATTGGTCAAGTAAATAGTGAGGGGCATACCCAGAAGGGAGATAATCAGAATACTAACAAGCAATAGCCTTGCCTTTTTTTGTTGTCTCATTATCACATAAAGGCCTTGGAGCATATAAAAGGTTTATGCCTCTTGTTGGAGAAAATAAGAACCTTTTTAAATTTCATTGGGTAAACATTTTAAATGTGTTGATATGCGGGGGTAGCAAAGCCTGGTCAAATGCGCAGGACTTAAGATCCTGTCCCTTAGTGGGTTCACCGGTTCGAATCCGGTTCCCCGCACTTACCATTAACTTTTTATACCGGGGGGGCATTACCACAAAGGATTGTAAATACACAATGAAAAAAGCCCTCAGCAACAACAATTTTGAGCGGATTCTTATAAAAAAAGGGAATAAGGAAGTTCTCGAACATACCCTGAATAGGGAATATACCTTATTGGAAAAATTAAAAAATAAAAAAATAGATTGCGGGCCATTTATCAATGACCATGCGCAGGTAGAGGGCATGTACGAAAAAATGCGCCCCTTTATTCACTCAACGACGGGCTATGCGCTTACTCAAAAACCCTCTTTGTGTTTAAGGAAAAACTTGGGGAAGAATGAGGGATTGTATAGCGTTGTTCTTGAGGGTCATGCGAAAAAAGGGGAGATACAAATAAGGATGCGGCGGGGCCCTAAAGTGGAAATGACCCTTGTTCACGAGATGATGCACCATGCAGTATACGAAAAATTCCCATATATTTGGAAAGGGACAGGGTATGATGATAATTATGATTGTTTTGATGAAGGTCTCGCAGTGATGATGGAAAAAGAGATCGCGTCCCTCCTACAAGAAAAGGAAGGGACAGATGCGTACCTTTTTTATGCCCTTCAATACAACAGCGTTCGGGAATTAGGAAATGCCCTCGCGTACCATTGTTATAAAAATGGAACACCCTTCCCCCCATGGGCGAAGAAAATAAAACGCCACAATAAATATGCTGATGAGTTCATCAGGTATTCAAGAATGAAGGTTTACTTTGATGACTATGTTGTTGGTAATGGGGTTTTTTCCATCCTTCGCGAGTCATATGGGCCAAACATTTACAAGTCCCTTTTCAAGGGAGATGTGAGTCATTTTCTTGGTGAATAGCTAAAAACTTTTTTAAAGTGAAACGTGTAAACTACAGAATAGTAACATTTATATATCTCTTCCTGCATTTTATAAAATAATATGATAGTTAAAGACGAATTTTTGAACAAAATCAGGAGAGATTTTGGATTGAATCTCTATGAAGCGAGAATATGGGTTGCTCTTCTTTCGCGGGGGGTTTCGACAGCAGGGGAGCTGAGCGATATCGGAAATGTTCCCCGATCGCGAGCATATGATGTTCTGGAAAGCCTTGAAAAGAAAGGATTTATTGTTCTGAAGCTGGGAAAACCCATTAAGTATCTTGCCGTAGACCCTAAAGAGGTTGTTGATAGGGTGAAGAAGATTGTGAAGAAAGATGCGGAAGAACAAGTCCAAAAGCTGGACAAGATCAAGGAAACAGACGTGCTTGAGGAGCTTGAGATTCTTCATAAGCAAGGGGTCTCTCTTATTGAATCTGCGGAACTTTCTGGTTCCATCAAAGGAAGGCAGAATATCTATTCCCAGTTGGAGTTGATGCTCAAGGGAGCTGAAAAGAAAGTGACGATTATGACCACTTCAAAAGGGTTTGTGAGGAAGTTAAATTCCTTAAAATCAGAGCTGGAGCGGCTCAGCAAGAAGGGAGTGAAGATCAAGATTGCGGCGCAGATTACTCCTGAGATTGCCAGCGAAGTGCGCGAATTTATGAAAATTGCAGAGGTGCGCGCGACAAAGGACATCATCGCTCGATTCTTCATCGTGGACGGGAGAGATTTGATGTTCATGGTGATGGACGATGAGAGCATTCATCCTTCCTATGATGTAGGGGTGTGGATTAATACTCCTTTCTTCGCAACAGCGCTTGATGAACTCTTCGAGCTTTCTTGGAAAGAGATGGAGCCCGCAGAAAAATTCCTTGAGAGATCAAAGAAATAATTCTAACAAACAATGTGTGCCCGGAGATCGTATCGTGTTGCGCGATCAATGCGAACCGTTGCTGTTTCCCCCAGGGTGTGATGTCCATGAAGGATAACCTGCATGTATGCAAAATTTCTCCCAATCCACGTATTGTTTTTTCCTTGTTCATCGATCAAGACCTCTCCTTTCCACCCCACCCACTTCTGGTTTTCTCGCAAGGCAATCTTGTCAAATATATTTTTGAGTTCAGTTGATCTCTTTTTTGTTTCCTCTCCCGGCAAGAGTTTCAGATGGGCCGCGACGGTTCCTGGCCTTGGCCAGAAGCGGGAAATATTGATGATCGAAGGTCTCACTTCTTGGACAAGATAAATTGTTTTTTCAAAATCTTCCCTTGTTTCCGTGGGGAATCCACAAATAATGTCTGTTGAAAGAGTCATCTCTGGAAAGTTGTCCCTCAATTTTTTCACGACGCGCTTGAAGGTTTCTGTGTCATATTCTCGTTTCATATCTTTGAGAACAGTATCTGAGCCCGCTTGCACAGGAATATGGAGGAATTTGAAAATTTTTTCGCTTCGATAGGCGCGAATGAGTTCGGGAAGGTAATCTTCGATGTACTGCGGATTCATCATCCCCACCCTGACTTTAAAATCTCCTTGTACATCAACAAGGGCATTCAAAAGCTCTGCAATGTTTGATTCAATGTCATACCCGTAGCACCCATTGTCCTGGGAAGTAAGCCAGAACTCCCTACATCCTTCGTGAAGGGAATTTTCAATATGCCGTACAATGGCTCCCATGCGATAGGAAGCGAGCTTTCCCCGAGCGAATTTTGTTTTGCAATAGGTGCAGGAGCTGAGGCATCCAGAACTGATAGGGGTAATCTCAATAAGGGGGTTTGTGCGCACTTTAGGGATGTGGAGGCGTTCTGTTGTTCCTTTTCCCAGAAGGACAACGGTGTTTCCCTCGAGTGTTTTCTGAACAACGCGCGCGATATTATCGAGTTGGGAAGTCCCGAGGACAGAATACCCTTGTAATTTTGTTTTTATGAGAGAAGGTTCTGCTTGAGGCACACACCCCGCAACAACGACAGGTTTCTTAATCTTTCTTAATGTTTTGAAGAGCTTTGTTTCTGCACGTCCCTTCACAGAGCAGGAATTCACAATGATAAGATCTGCGTTCTTTTCCTCCGGCACAAGAGCGTAGCCTTCCTTTTGGAGAAGCCCAGCCATGACTTCAGAATCCGCGAGATTTGCGCTGCACCCGAATGTTTTGATATGGACGTTCATTACCCCTCTGACAAAAAACCTATTAATAAACCTTTTTAGGAATACGGAAAACGTCTAGAATACCGCCCCCCCAGTACCCTCTGTGTGCTTGCAGGTTAATAGCCTTTAAAAAAGATTTAGGACAGAGCCAAAAAAATATAGTAAAAACAATAGAAAAGATTATATATCTAAAGTATATACAACAGCTATATGGTAACAGAGATGATAACCTTGAAGATGGAGGACAATTTTTTAGCTGATATAGATGTTATTGTAAAGAAGGAAGGATATCAAAGCAGAACAGAGTTTATTAGGGGGGCGATTAGAGAGAAACTCAAAGAAATAAAGCTACAGGGGGAGTTGATAGAACTTTGGCGTTTAAAGGGGGCATCTGGAAAGAAGACAACTGATAAAGAGATACATAGGATAAGGCAACAAGTCTTTGAAGAGTTTGAAAGAAAAGATTAAATGAATTCTTCAGGCTTGTAATGGTTTGACAGATCTTCCAGTTGCTTAAAATGTTTGTCTCTGGCTATAAGAATGAGCTTATGATCTCTTGCTATAACTGCGTGGAGAATATCTCCAAAAGGAACGTTTCTTTCTACAGCAATTTTCCTAGCCTCTTCACGTTGCTCTTTTTTAACAATAATTTTTTCTATGATATCTGCAAATAATTTAAACATCCCATTAATTTGTTCCAGAGAGTAATTTACTTCCAACTCCCTCATCAAATGATCCGTGATTATTAATTTGTTTTCTCTTTCTTTTATTAACTTCATCAGTTTCCAAGCAAAATCTCCCAAAGGTTCATCTCTATATCCTTTTCTGTCATCATATAAATCCATCCATATTGAAGTATCCACATACCATCTTTCCCCCATTTTTGTTGTTGATATACTTCTAAATTTATACATCTTCTACACAAAAAACAGAAAATTTTTCAAAAAGTCTAGAAGAAATTCTGGCAACATTTATAAACTTTGAAAGGACCTTTTTAGTCATGCAACTTGAGCTCAAGAAAGATATCAAAAATCCAACGATTATCGAGGGAGTTCCAGGCTTTGGGCTGGTTGGAGCAATCGCAACAGAGTACCTTATCAATCATTTGAAGACAGAGCTTGTAGGAAGGCTTTGGTTTGAACAGGACTCTCCCAATGTGATTGTTCATGAAGGAAAGATGGTGTATCCTTTGGAGGCCCATTACAATGCAGAGTATAACGTTCTGATTATCCATGTAATTGGAGTGAAGATCACACAGGAGTGGGAAATTGCGGATCTCGTTGCCGATATCGCCAAGAAAACAAAGGCAAAGCAGGTCATCAGCTTGGAAGGCGTGAGCAGCCTTTCCCAAATAAAAAACCAGAATGTTTTCTATTACAGCAATTCTCCTGATGCAACAAAAAGGTTTTCTTCTGTGGGTATTGAAAAGCTGAAAGAAGGGATTATCATGGGAGTGACGTCCGCATTGATGATGAAGCTGAAGGAATGCCCACTTTCCGCATTGTTTGTGGAAACGAATTTAGGATTTCCTGATAGCAAGGCGGCAGCGAAGCTGATTGAAGTTTTGGATAAAATTTTACACATCGATGTTGATTACAAACCGCTTCTTAAAACAGCGGAGGAATTTGAATCCAAAATCAAAAAGTTTATCAGTCAAAAGGCTGAAGCAGAGAAGGCAAAGGAAAAGACAAATTTGAGTTATTTAGGCTGACGCCTGAAGAGCGTTTCTGCATGTTTAAATGAATCTTTTGTTTCAAGAGGATTCATCCCCAAGCATCGCGCGAGGCTTTTTAAGTCTTGGACAGATCGTTGCTCCATCTCATTTTTTGCAAAAGATGCAAAGACCATTTTCACCTTATACTTCCTGCAGAGTTTGATGTTCTGCATGATACGCCCCATCGCGGTTATCCTCTCTTGCGAATGAAGCAAATTGCTAAATGAAAAACCGATTGCAGTATGGTTGTCATGCGCCATCTTTGCAAGCACCTGGTTGAGGCCGGAGTTCCGCTGATTCAAAAAATCTCCCCCCGCACCCGTGTGGGGGTCAAGGAGAAGATCAACTTTCTGAGATGTGAGGATGAATCGATTTAATCTTGGATCTCCCAACACAATAACGGGATGGGATGATTTTCTAATCTTTTTTCGGAGTTCCTCGTTTGTTTTTCCGACAATCACTTCTGTCGTATAAATCCCTTCAAACCCCAAGTGCTTTCCTTTCCCATCAAAAAGGAGAATATCAACCGCCATGCTCGAGGAAGAGGCAGAAACGTATTTAAAATTATCCTTTGATACAGAGTTTAATCTTATCGAGAAGAGGTTTTATGCTTTTTGTGGTGTCAAAAACAAAGATAGGGCATGTGAGATTTTCACGGGCTTCGCACAAACAGATTTGAAATATTTCCGCATCAAGATTCTCTCGCACTTTTTCTTTTGAATAGCCGCGTTTTGTCAATCTTTTCTTTAAAATGGGGAGAGGGCAGATGGTGACGACGGCAAGGCCGATCTTTTTGGGGAAGAGCCAGTGAGAGAGATGCGAATCAATGACATAGTTTTTTCTTTTTTTAAGCAAGGGTCGTAGGATTTTTTCAAGATCTTTTGGGTCAATTACCCAGCAGCTTCTTTTTTTGTCATACGAAGAAGGCACACGCTTTTCTTTTATAAGCTCTTGAATACCGAGATATTGCATTTTGAATTGTTTTGCAATCTCCTTCGCAATAACTGTTTTTCCTGTTCCCGGAGTTCCGGTTATGACAATAAGCATAAGACAGATAAGAGACAAAACTTTTTAAGGTTATTTGAAAATCTTTTGCATTTTCTTTGTAAAGTTATTTAAAAATGGGCGGAAAAGGAAAGATAATGAAAAAAGGGATTCTTTTTCTGCTACTTTTTGTTGTAAGCAGTTGGACGTGGCCAACCCATGAGCATATTGCCGAAAAGGCAGTATCTTCTTTGTCCATCGCAGACAAATTAAATTTTACTGAACTGAAAAGAGGGGCACGGGCACCTGACGAAGTCTTTCGAGACTTTGTAAATCACCATTATCCTTCCTCCTATAAGATGGCAACGCAATGGGTTTCTTATTCGAAAGAGGAGTTCATCGCAGAGCATTATAACAATGCAAGTTATGGATTTGGTGTTGCCTCCCATTACATTACAGACTCTTTCGCAGCACCCCACAATGTTTTTTTTGAAAACCCCTCGCTCCATACCCTTTTCGAGAACCAAGTAAGGAACTATATACCCACCTCCCTTTGTGTGCAGAAAGGATATAATCTTTTTTCAGATCTTGATTTTAGGAAAAAAGGAAAGAAAGATTGGAATGAGTGGATTATCACAAAGAATGAAAGGATTCCGCGGCGTGAAGTTGAAGAGTCTTTGAAACTGCTTTTTGTGGTTGCGCAAGATGTTTTTAATGCTTCATGTAAGGATGCCTTATTTAATTCTTTTGAGGATAACTCCTTCCAAATGTTTTTCCGCGTAGTCAGAAGTTTTTTTCGAGATTTCCCCTGAGGTAATAAAAATCAGAGGAAGTTTTTTTGTTGCGGCGATATTCTGCGCTAATGCAATATCTGCTTTTGAGATTGCTTTTTTATTTTTTATTTTTGCAAAGAATTTCGTTTCTCCTAAAGCGGTGGGAACTTTGATGATGAACTCCATATCATTATTCCTTCTGATGATATTCTCATCAATGATAGCAATCTTATTCTCTTGGAAAAAGACCACTATTTTGGTGCGATAATCTTCTGGTTTTTGCATCACTCTTTTTTCTTTTCTTGTCTCAACCGCCTTCTCTTCTGGTTTTTCTTTTTTTTCTTCCTTTTTGATTTTTTCTTCTTTAAAGAAGGGTTTAAGAAGTTCTTTTGCTTCTTCATTGGGCGTTAAATACCATTTCCAGAAGAGTTCTTTATTCCCTTTTTCTTCAACTTCAAGAGGAATTGCAAAGTCTTTGATCGCGCGCATGGCAACTCGTTGATGGGGATGGAGATCACTATCACGAAGAATTTTATTCTGTTTTACAAGATCATATGATTCTCTCTCAACCTCCTTAAGATACGGATAAAGCCGTTCAATTTTTTCTTCCTGCCCTTTTTCATAGTAGAGGGGAGAGCTTCCAATTTTTGCGCGGGTCACTAAAATCCTTTTTTGAGAAACAAGGTCGGAGAGAATTGCGGAGAAAAAGAGAAGGTCTTTTTCATATACTCCCCGCAGCCCCTTTGAGATTTCAATAGGGAGAACAGGTCCTTTGAGGGTAACAATCTCAAGAATCTTATTGCTGAACTCATTCATATTTCATCAAAAAACAAGTCACTATAAAAAGGTTATGGGGATGGTTTCAAATTGTGATTTTCAGAGACGGCTATGAAATAGAGAATGGGGGCGTAATTATTTATGAAATGATGGTGAATGTTTTCTGGCAGCGGATTAAACCATGCGACCACCCCATACTTGCCTTTGTCATCATCTTCTCCTTCTTTGTAGATTTCAATGGTCATTGCGAGAACATTCTTCTCATGGTAAAGCCAGTCGCAGATATCGCCACTTACAGGATAGATCGTATGGTATATATCCCCTATGCGATAGGGGTCGCTCTGGAGTTCTCTCATCTTTTGTGCAATTGCAGAGAACACCGCATCGTCCTTTGTTTTTTCAGGGCTAAATCCATTCGGCCACATGATTAATCCAGAACAGCTGTGAAGATCAAGAGCGCTGACAAGGTTGTCGAGCGAATCAACAAAATTTTTGTAGGCAATGGTCTCTGGTTCTGTAAAACCTCCGGCAGTATCTTCATCAATTTTGCCGTCTCCGTCATTATCTTTATAATCAAGCAGATCTTCATCTATCTTTCCATCTTTATCATTGTCAATCCTTTCCCGGGGCCCGTGGTATATCTGACTGCCAACAAGAGATGATGCTCCATTGCCACCAAAATCAACGGAAAAGTTTCTATTAAGGTCGACTCCATCCATATAATCTTCAATCTTCCCGTCTCGGTTATTATCCCGGCAGTTTTTTCTCCAGGATTCCCATGTTGATACTCCCTTGCTTTCAATGATCTCTTCGTATTTTTTTAGGCCATCTGGGTTCAAGACGGGAATGAAAATAATTTCCTTATTATCTACAAGATTGGTAATAAACTCATTTTTTTGATAATTTTCTACAAGATTTTTCATGGTGTATAAGCTTACTTCAACAGGGATAAGCTCCCTTGCATGCATGCCGCTTTGGATTATTACCTGCTCTTCCCTTTTGCCCGTTGTTTTGTTTTTATCTTGGTCAGAAATTGTGACTGCATAGAGAGACCTTTTTTGCCATGAGGTTCCCATGACGTGGATCGTGATAATATCGGGATACTTTTCCTTCAACAAGAAAATTTCCCTTTCTACTTCTTCAAACGTATGGTAAGCGCCAAAATCATTTTTCATGCTTTCATAACCTGTTTGAGAACCAGTAGCATTTAAAGAAGAATAACTAAGAACCGCAAGGACAAGACCGCCCGCTATCCTTTTTTTCGCACTATTCATGCTTTTTTAATAAGACGCATAAATTTATAAAGATGCCCTTCTCCCCATAATTGTTTTTTAACTCTTTCCAAAAAAATGTCGATGAAACTTGTAAAGGTAATCCAGGAAACCGATGATGTAAAAACCTTGCGGTTTGAGCATGAGGGAAATTTCTCTTTCAAACCCGGTCAATTTGTCATGGTTTCTTTTGATATTGAAAATGGGAATGAAAAAAAAACAGTGAAGAGATCGTATTCCCTTTCTTCATCTCCAACTGAGCAAGGCTATATTGAGATAACTCTTCGCATCTTGCAAGAAGGGGCATTTTCAAAAAAGGCAGAATCTTTAAAGGAAGGAGAAACCCTTGAAGTGCTCGGGCCATTTGGAAGGCATTTTGTCTATGAAGAGGGGATGGGCAATGATCTTGTTTTAGTGGCAGGAGGAACAGGGATTGCCCCTATCCGGAGCATTATGAAGTATATCATTGATAAAAAACTCCCCGTTCAGATGCTTCTTTTCTACAGTTCAAAAGAGCAGAACGATATCATCTTCAAAGATGAATTCATGAAGTGGGAAAAGGAGCATAATAATCTAAAGGTTATCCATACGCTCACCCAGAAGAAGAGCAATGCGTTATTGGAAGCGGAAGAGGGGAGAATTAATGAAAATTTTTTTATAAAGTATATCCCTGATTTGAATGCAAAGAAGTATTACCTCTGCGGTTCGACGGAATTTGTGAATGATCTCCACAAGCTCCTTGTTTCATTGCGGGTGCCAAAGAATAATATTGTTGTCGAGCGGTTTGGATAAAGTATAAATAGGTTCTTATCTTTTCTCAGTGTTATGGGATTAAAGGAGTATAAACAAAAAAGGAATTTTAAAAAAACTCAAGAACCCACAGGCAACGTTAAAAGAGCTAAGACAAAAAAGAAAATATTTGTAGTGCATTTTCATAGGGCCAGCCACAACCATCATGATTTAAGGCTTGAGCTAAAAGGCGTTCTAAAGAGCTGGGCAGTTCCAAAAGGTCCGCCAAAAGGAAATGAAAAGAAATTAGCGGTGCAGACAGAAGACCATCCTCTCGCGTATGCGACTTTTCAGGGAACAATTCCCAAGGGCCAATATGGCGCAGGCAAAGTAGAGATATGGGATTCTGGGTTCTATGAGCTTTTTGATGTTACCAACCAAAAATATGTTATAAATATTCATGGAAAGAAATTAAAGGGAGCTTATGTGCTGATTAAATTAAAGAAGGATGACCAGGACAAGAACTGGATTTTCTTTAAGAAGAAAGAATAAAATCAAAATAGAACTATTCCTAAAAAGATTTATAAATGAAGGGAGGTATATCCCCGCTTATCATAAACTGCTTATTAAATAAACAAATGAAAAATAAATTAAAAAAATTAACCACTGCAATTGGGATGGTTGTTGGTTTAGCAATGTATTCTTACACAATGAATAATCTAAAGCCAGAACAAAAATTAAATCAAACTTCAAAAGTAGAACAAAAAGTTAGAGGGAGTATTGAAGGGTTACTCATTGGATATGGGTATGACAGAAGCGTGAAACTTTATGACTTTAATTCAAAAAAGCTTGAAACCCTTGCAGAAAATCTTTCAGGAACATTTTACTCTTTTGCCTATCATAACAATGAGCTTTGGATAGGGCAGGGAAATCCCGAGAGTGGAATTGGCACATTAAATAATCAACTGTTTGATAGGCCTTATAATATTCTTTCTTTATTCACCCATAAAGAAAAGCTTTTTGATGCAGGAGCGTATGGAATTCGGGAAACATTAACGGGTAAGGAGCATATTTCCAAAAAGCTACTAAAAAATAAAGGGATAGCGACTATTGATAATATTATATCCCATAATGGGAAGCTTTTGGCATTAGTTGAATCAGAAAATAGATCACATAAATTCTATGAAATACAAGAAAGAAAGGGTAAGTTATATTTAGGGAAAGTGTATCAAAAAAATTCAAATGTTCCTTGGGTTTATCAATGCTTAGCTGTGAGTATTCATGGAAAGCTAATAACAATGTTGAAACCACAAAAGCTGGATATTGATGGAGCCCCTTCTGAAGAGACATATATTAAAAATGGAGAGTATAAAGGAATAGCATTTGATGATTCAAAAGACATTTTATATGTTGGTGCTTGTTATTTCCGTCCAAAAGAGGTTGATATTGTTGAAAGATTTAAAATAAAAAATGAAAATGGGAGTTTAAAGTTTGAAAGACTTGAAGATCTTGTAATTATTGGGAAGGATGTAAGTCACATTTTGGATTATAGTTTTACCTTGTACCTCCTTACAAAAGAACAAATGGAAATTATAAAAAGAGCAAAATGAATTTAACGGGCTTAATTTTTTGCAAGAAGAATTATTGAAGTAACAAAAGAGGGGTGTTAGTAAAATCATCATAAAAATTCTTGCTAGTCCCATCAGAAACGTCTAGAAACTTTTGCAGTTAAGTAATCTATAAAAAGGAACTTAAAATTTAGCTGATTTCAAGATTCTAGACAGAGTGAAGCCCAGAAAGTTTTATAAACGCCCCCCGTCTTGTTTTCCCCAATGCGTCTGATTATTATGGATACCAACTTCATCCTTATTCCTTTCATGTTCCATGTCGACATCTTTTCAGAATTACAGAGGATATGCGACTTTCCCTACAAGATTTGCCTGTTGGACAGGTCATTTGAAGAATTAAAGCGCATCGCAACCAAAGAAAAAAAGTTTATAAAGCCTGCACTTGCATTAATAGAAAAGGAAGGCTCTGAAATAATAAAAACAGAGGGAAGAAAAAGCGTCGACCTCCTTTTGGTTGAGGTTGCAAAAGAAAAGAAGGCAATTGTTGCAACCCAAGACCAGCAACTAAGGAAAAATCTAAAAAGGGAAAAAATCCCCTTCATCTATATGAGGCAAAAAAAATATTTGGAGATTCAAAAAAATGTTTTATGAACTTGAAGTGCAGGATCACATCCGCGTTCCCCCGCAGTATTTTAACATGGAACTAAAGGACGCCGCGTTGAAATGCTTAAGCGAGCAGCTTGAGGGCCAGATTTCAAGGAAATTGGGCATTGTGGTATGCGTGGTTGGGGTCTCTTCAATCGGGGAAGGAATTCTGATTCCCGGAGATGGAGCAGCATACTATGAGATTGGGTTCAATGTAATCTCCTTCAAACCAGAAATGCAGGAATTATTGAATGGTGTTGTTTCTGAGATCACTGATTTTGGCGCCTTTATGAATATCGGCCCTGTTGACGGAATGATTCATATTTCACAAACAATGGAAGATTATGTTTCTTTTAGCGAGTCAAAGGTGCTTACGGGAAAGGAAACGAAAAAGACATTAAAAGTTGGCGACCTGTGCAGGGCAAGAATTGTCGCGATTAGTTTCAAGGAGGCTAATAATCCCAGGATAGGCTTGACGATGAGGCAGCCACACCTGGGTTCGTTGAAGTGGGTGAAGGATGAGGGAGAAAAGCAAAAGAAGGCGGCTCCTAAAGAAGCAAAGGAAGCAAAGGAAGGAAAGGGGAAATGAAAAAAAAGAAAGTGTGCAAGCATTGCAAGGCATTTGCAACCAAAGATACATGCGAAGTGTGCCATGGCGCGTCATTTGGGGAAAACTGGAAAGGGAGAATTCTCATTCTTAATACTGAAAAATCACAAATCGCCGCAAAACTGGGCGTGAAAAAGAACGCGGAATACGCGATCAAGGTGAAGTAAATGGATTTTAAAATTGTCAAAGAAAAGGACTTTCCTCTTCTTGCGAGAAAGAGATATGAGGTGGCTGTCGAGCATACTGCAAACCCCACGCCTTCAAAGGAGAACATCAAAAAGGAACTCGCGTCCTTCTTAAAGGAGGATGAGGAGCACATTGCGGTGAGGCACCTTTACACGAAATTTGGAGTTTCAAGCTCAAAAGCAATCGTTCATGTCTATGGGAAAAAAGAGGACAAGGAAAGACTAGAAAAGAAAAAGGTAAAAAAAGAACATGCCAAAAAAGAAAGTAAAAAACAAGGCGCCAAGTAAACGGTATGCCAAGTATAAGGTAGAGTCTGGAAAAGTCGCGAGGGCAGAATCCTGTCCGCGATGCGAGCCAGGAACATTTTTAGCGATTCATAAGAATAGGAAAACGTGTGGCAAATGCAGCTATACGATTTTCAGTAAAGGGGGGGTGTAAACTATGGAAATTCCAAGACCATTGGATATGCTGAATGAAGCGCGCGGGAAAGGAGTTATTGTGGAATTGAAGAGCAAGAGAGAAATTGTTGGAAAACTCATTTCCTTTGACATTCATATCAATATCGTGCTTGAGGAAGCTGAAGAGAGAGAAGAAGGAGCAACAAAGAGAAAACTAGGAGATGTATTCATACGGGGAGACGCAATTATTTTCATTTCTCCTGCATGAAGCGAGGTAAACGATGACGAAAGGAACCCCCTCGATGGGGAAAAAGTCTGGAAAGGTAACCCATATTCGGTGTAGGAGATGTGGAAACCATTCATATCATCGGGTGAATCAGTATTGCAGTTCTTGCGGCTACGGTCAGTCCACGAAGATGAGGAAATACAACTGGCAGACCAAAGCGAGAGGAAGAAGAAAGGAAAGGGATTAAGAACTTCCTCACCTTTAAAAAATAATTTTCTCAATGAGCAGCGCAATAAACAAGCCCGCGAAACAGCCAAGGCTGAGAAAGGGCATCGCGGGATAAAACTTTTTCTTTTTTGCGAATAGGAAAAGGAGGAAAAGGGAAATAGCCGCAAAAAGCGGGATGAGGAATACGAGCGCTCCCAATGAAAATGCGGAAACCGTAAAAAGAAGAGTGAATGCGACATCCCCTCCCCCAAGAATCGCTGTTCCGTTTTTGTAGGGGACAAGGAAACCTGAAAACACCTTGCTTTTTGCTTGGAACTTCGCCAGGGACACCATATGTTTTGTTTTCCATACCGCAATCATGTCATAAATGGAGATGAGGATGAGGAGGATAGATGCAGAGAGGATCGTGAGCGAATCTGCAAGGAGGGTCGCCAATCCCCCATAGAGGAAAAATTCCGTGAAATTATGGACAAGGAGATTGTTCTTGAGTATCCTCCATCCCGCGAGCGCGAGAGCAAGAAAGAGCGCTATCCCCTGGGCAAGGAACGCCCCAAAAGAGACAGTCAAAAGAAAAAAGATCCCAATAAAAAACCAGAATTTGAAGAAGACAACAGCCTTTAGGCGCATCATGATGATGGAAAGGGCTGTTGCGACAAGCACCATGAACACAATCTGGATGTAGGACGTTGTTTTTTCAAACTGGGGCCTTTCAATATGATAGGGAAGTTCCTCGGCTTGATATTGCTTGACGATCGCGATGCCAATAAGCTGGGCAATGAGGAAGAAGCTCACAAGAACGAGCGTGATTCCAATGTTATGTTTCATGAAAATAGGGTGTTTTCTCCTTTTATATGCCTTTTTTTATTTTTTTCACTTCGAAACGTATTTAAATTTAAAAACCAGACAATAGTCAATGGCTGGGCAGGCTCTCATTGAAACAGGAGTGGATAGATTTCTCAAGCTCATTAATGAAAAAGAGAAAATTTCCTTTGAGGATGCCGCAAAAAGATTAG
>CAZTDJ010000001.1:0-6540 GCA_964612835.1 Candidatus Woesearchaeota archaeon | reverse complement strand
TCGCGTTATTGGGGAATGGGCTGATTTTCTGGAAGAGGAGGGAGTGATCAGGGTTGAATATCATTTTACCGTCCCTTATCTGGTGAAGCTTGAACTTTCCAAAAAGGAATTGGAGTCAAAGATAGAAAAGTTTGGCACAGACAAGGAAATCTTTAACAGAAAAGCGGAGTCCCTCGTTCTTTTTTTGGAGGAGCAGGGCTCAGAGCTGAAAAACATCAGAGAAGAATTTGACAAGCTTAAAAAAGAGATGAACGAATCTCTTCAGGTCATTTCTAAAAATTTGACGAGGTTCGAGGAGTATCGGCAATTCAAGAGGCAGATTGACGATCAGATACGAAAGGAGAAGAAGAGCCTTGGAAAAAAGATCCAAGAGTTTAACCAGGATATTTCTCGGGAGATGGAGAATTATAAAGCGCTCGCCGGCAAGCTGAAGCATGTCCATCAAAGGGTGGTGGAAGAGTCTAGTTCTCTCGATTCATTGAAAAGGGTGGATGATAATATCAAGAAAAAGGTTGAGAAACTGAACAAGACGATGCAGTACGTGAACGCGAAGAAAAAAAAAAAAAAGACAGGTATCCTGGGGGAAGGGAAAAAGTTTTCTCCCTTGCAGAAAAAAGTGGAATCTTCATTGAACCATATCCAAAAAAAACGCCGCGCGCTCAACGCGCTTCTCGCATCGGGGAAAAAAGGGGAAGAGAGATTACTTCAATTGGAGGACGAGCTGCTGAAGAAATCCATGGAGGTAAAAAGGCAAATGAAGGGAGGGACATCAAAGGAGGAACTTGCCACAAAAAAGTTCCAAAATTTTGTCAGAAAGAAGGTCGCGATTTATGCGGTGCTGGATAGTATTGAAAAGCAGAGGCAGGAGCTTCTTGAGTATGTAAAAAAGCTGTTGATCCAGGCAAAAAGTCTCAATCTTATTTCAAGCTCTCCGGAGTTGGTTTCCCATATGAGGGAACTCGAGAAGAAATTTCAGGAAGTTGACCAGAAAAAAGAGCTTTTTAAGGGCAGTCTTTCCCAGCTCGCGACGCTCATCAAAAGGAAGGTGCGATGGTAAAAAAAGAGAAGATGAAAAAAGGAAGAAGGAAAGCGAAGTCCGTACAGAAAAAAGAGATTCCACATGAAACAGTTGATGGGAAGACGATTGTGAGAAGGATTGACCAGTATCAGTTTAAATCCAACGAGATCCCTATTGATGTCGAGATTGTAGAGGTGAAAGAGGAATATGTGCCTCTCTATTATATCACGATTTCTATCATCAGCAAGGAAACAGAATTCATTCTTGAAAAAGTGAGAGGAGAGCTCATTCGCGAGGTCAATCTTGGAGCCGTGGAATTGGGATTTGAGAAGGAAACTCCCCAGCTGATTGAAAAAAAGTTTGAGGAGAGCATCAAGATTCTCATTGGAAAATATTTCCCGGACATTGAGGAGACTGTCGCAAAATTCCTCATCGCGTACCTGATTAACAGGAGCCTGGGGATGGGGAATATTGAGATCCTTATGGACGACAATAATCTCGAAGAGGTCGCTATTAATGGTTCCCGGGATCCTGTGTGGATCTATCATCGAAAGCATGGGTGGCTGAAAACGAATCTGAGAATCAGGGACGAGGAGGAAGTGAAGCATTATGCCGCGATGATTGGGAGGAAGGTTGGAAGGCAGATCAACATCCTAAGCCCTTTAATGGACGCGAATCTTTTGACAGGAGACCGAGTCAATGCGACCCTTTCCCCTGTTTCCTCTTTTGGAAATACCATCACACTGAGAAAATTCGCGGCAAAGCCCTGGACGATCACTGATTTTATCAAGAATGAGACCGCCTCTCCTGAGACTGCTGCGTTGATGTGGCTCGCGGTCCAGTATGAGCTTTCTGTTTTGATCTCAGGAGGAACCGCCACGGGAAAAACCTCGATGCTGAACGCGCTCGCGAATTTCTTCCCCCCCAACCACAGGATTATCTCTATTGAGGACACCAGAGAAATCATGCTTCCCCGATATCTGCATTGGATTCCTTTGCTTACCCGGCTTCCTAACCCTGAGGGGAAAGGGGAGATTTCCATGCTGGATTTGCTGGTCAACTCCTTGAGAATGAGGCCAGACAGGATCGTGGTGGGGGAGATCAGGAGGAAGAGGGAGGCAGAAGTTCTTTTTGAGGCGATTCATACAGGGCATTCTGTGTACGCGACCGTGCATGCGGATAATACTCAGGAAACCATCATCAGGCTGACGAATCCACCTATTGACATCCCCAAGACCATGCTTCCTGCGATATCCATGATTGTGGTTCAGTACCGAAACAGAAGGACAGGAGTCAGAAGGACGTTCCAGATTTCTGAGATGAATCAGGATGGAAGCGCGACAATCCTCGTGCAATATGACCCAAAAAAAGACATCCTGAAAAAAGTTGCGCATTCAAAGACCATGCTGAAAACGATTGAGGAGTACACGGGCTTTTCAAAGAACATGCTGGAGAGGGACTTGAAGGAAAAGATCAAAATTCTCAATTGGATGGTGCGGCAAAACATTAATTCCGTTGATGACGTGGGAAAGGTGATGGCGGAGTACTACGCCAAAAAGGAAAGCCTGATGAGGATGGTCAACGCGAACAAGAAGATTGAATGATGGCAAAGATTGAAATTTTTTTTAAGAAGATTGCTGAGCAACTTCCCGCGATTGCCGCAAAACTCCACCAGGCAGGAATCCAGCAAACGCCGAAAGATTTTGTCAAGAAAACCTTTGTCTCAAGTTTCTACCTCACCACAGGGATTTATGTCCTTTTTCTCGCCGTTCTCCTGAAGCTGCAGGTGCTGGTGTGGCTGCTGTATGTGGTGTATCCCCTCATTTTTCTCCTCATTTTTTTCTACCTGCTTAAGTTTCCTGATGTCCAGATCCTCAAGAAAGAGAGGGAGATTGGAAAAGAGATTGTGTTCGCGGGGCGTTTTCTCATCATCGAGCTTCAGTCAGGCATTTCCCTGTATGACGCGATACGGAACACCGCAAAGAATTACGAGGTTCTGGGGAAGTACTTCACTGAAATCATCCACAAGGTGGATATGGGCACCCCGTTGGAAGACGCCATCAATGAGACCATCACGACCAACCCCTCTCGCGAACTGAGAAAAGTGCTGTGGCAGATTGTGAACTCCTTGAAGACAGGATCAGACGTTATTATCTCTTTGAGATCCGCAGTTGATGCGATTGTGCGGGAGCAGACGATCGCTGTCCAGGAGTATGGGAAGAAATTGAATCCCCTGGCGATGTTTTATATGGTCATTGGGATTATTGTGCCGACGTTGGGAATCACCATGCTCGTTGTTCTTTCCACATTTGTTTCCATCAAGATTGATCTGACAACGTTGATATTAATCGCGTTGGCGATCGCGTTTGTGCAGCTTTTTTTTATCTCGATTATAAAATCATCGAGGCCGGCGGTTGAGATATGAAACTTCTCCCAGGGCTAAGGGAAAAATGGAAAAAACTCGCTGAGCGGCTGAAGAAAAAATCAAAGAAACAAGAAACTGCGAAGCCCAAGAGAATAACGTTGAGGCATAAGCTTGAGTATTATATGGAAAAGGCGGGCATCAAGATTGCTCCGGAAAGGCTCGCGAAAATTATTTTTAATGTCACGGTTGTCCTTAATCTTTTCCTTTCTTTTGCGATTATTTTTTACCTATCAAAAATGGGCCATAGCGTGTGGTACGCGTTGTCCTTGATGGCTATTGTGTGGATCATTGTTTTTTTAGGATTGTTGATTATGCTCTGGCTGTTGTTCTACGTCCTCATTGATTTGAAGATATTCAAGAGAAGGGTTGATATTGAAACTGTTCTTCCAGATTTTCTCCAGTTAACCTCGGCAAACATCAGAGCAGGGATGCAGATTGACAGGGCGTTGTGGTATTCCATCAGGCCGCAGTTCGGCGTTCTCTCAAAGGAGATTGAAGTTGTCGCGAAGGATACCATGGCAGGGGAGGACTTGCAAACAGCGCTGAGAAAATTCGCGGACAAGTACGATTCCGTTATCCTCAAAAGGGCGGTGAGCCTGCTCATTGAGGGGGTCGAGGCTGGAGGGGAGATAGGGGAGCTGCTGAACAGAATCGCCACCAACATCGAGGAGTCCCAGCTCTTAAGAAAAGAGCTTGCGGCAAGCGTCACCACCTATGTTATTTTTATTACGTTCACCACGATTCTCGCTGCCCCGTTCCTTTTCGCGCTCGCTTCCCAGCTTTTGGGGGTTGTTACCACGATATCCTCCACTATCGAGATTCCAAAAACCGTTGGCGCGGGAGGCCTGCAGGCAATTTCCTTTTCAGCCATTAAATTGAAGCAGATAGACTTCAAGATATTCGCGGTTCTCTCTCTGACGCTCACTTCCCTTTTCTCCGCGATGATGATCTCTATTATTAGGAAGGGAGAGGTAAAGCCGGGAATGAAGTATATCCCTATTTTTATTGTTACTTCTATCACTCTCTTTTTTATTCTTTCAACCATGTTGAGCAAATTCTTTAGCGGCTTCTTTTAATCCTACAGCCCCCAAGAGAGCACAATTTGCAGATAGATTTATAAATGCCCAAAGCCCCCTATATTTGTGCTTTTTAAAGAAAAGACGTGGAGGTGAAAAATGGTGTTTAACAAAAGAGGTCAGGCAGCTATGGAGTTCTTGATGACCTATGGATGGGCCATCTTGGTGGTTCTTGTAGCGATAGCGGCTTTGGCATACTTCGGGGTTTTGAGTCCCGCGAGATTCCTGCCAGAACGATGTTTATTGGCTCCAGGACTAGCATGTTTGGATCATTCAGTTAGTGCAGCGAGTGGTGTCAGTCTAGTGGTGCAGAACAGCCTAGGATACGATCTAAATGATTTATCTGTAGGTGTATGTGGAGGATCAGATTCTCTTCCAACTCTAGCTAATGGCGCCCAAGATACTTTAGTTGTAGTGTGCTCACCTCTATTAGAGGAAGGAAACCAGCTTAAGAGTGCACTTAATATAACGTACACCAACGCAGATACTCTCTTAGCTCATAGCACTTCTGGTGACTTAGCAGCAAGAGTAGGAGCATAAAACTCTCCTTTCTTTTTTTCTTCTCTTTTTATTTTTACATTTTAGCCCATTATAAGAATAAATTATTTAACCTCCTTAATCTTCATATTCTCTGCAATGAAAAACCGCGCGCAGTCGGCAGTTGAGTTTGTCATGACGTATGGGATCGCTTTGGTTATTATTTTTGGGGCAATTACCGCGATGCACTCTTTGGGAGTTGTAGACTTTGACTTTTTTTATACAGAAAGGTGCTTTCTCAGCCAACATATCATCTGCGAGGACGCGAAGGTCACCGTTTCCGGGGTTTTCACCGTTTCCCTGCAAAACGCCCTGGGGAATGACATTACCAATGTCAGGTTTGTGGTGAACTCAACGAAGTGCATGGGAAACGCAAATGTGTCCGCTATCGCAAAGAATCAAAGGAACATTCTCGAGATTCATTGCAATGCTCTCTTTTCTGAGAAAGAAAAAGTAAAAGGAACGCTGGAAGTAACTTATAAAAATGAGAGAATACAAGAAGAATACAAGAAAATTGGATACTTTTCCCTACGCGCGGAAGAAGAATCCACATAGAAACAAAAAACCCCACAAGAAAAATGGTGAAAATTCTCGGACAAAGGAATCCCGTACTGCAGGAAGCTCTTGCAAGACTAAGGGATAAGAACCTGCAGCAGGAGCGAGAGGGATTTAGAAGAAACCTGCAGCGTACAGGAATGGTCATGGCCTATGAAATCGCAAAGGGGATGAAGATGAAAACCATTCATGTTGAAAGTCCTCTGGGAATTGCGCAGCACGAGGTCCTTGATGAAAAGGTTGTTCTTCTTACTATTTTGCGGGCTTCTATACCGATGTGGCTTGGATTTTTGGAAGTGTTTAAAGACGCTGATTCAACCATTATCTCCGCGAAGAGAGACGAGAAAACCTTGCAGGCTTCTATAGAGTATGGGGCAATTTCGGATTTTAAAGGAAAAACATTGCTTATCATTGATCCCATGATTGCCACAGGAAACAGCATTTGCTCAGTGTATAAAAAGATCATCCAACACGGAAAACCCCAGAGGGTTCTTGTAGCAGGGCTTATTGGATCTCCTGAAGGAGTCAAAAAGGTTGAAAAAGAGATGGGGGCAGAGGTGTATATTGTTTCTCTGGACAAGAAACTGAATGACCAAGGCTACATCCTTCCTGGATTGGGAGATGCGGGAGATTTGTGCTTCGGGAAAAAGCAATAATTATTTATATAGTCCTTATTCTTTTCACTAAGCATGATGAAATGTGAAATTTGCGAAAGTAAAATTGAAACGTTATTTTTAAATAAGATAAGGGGGACGTACTTTTCGAAAGGGAAAAAGAAAAAAGCAGTATGCGGCGCATGCCAGAAAAAGTTTACAAATGATGAGATTATGGCCAAGTTATTTTAACGCCTTCGTAGCTCAACGGCAGAGCAATTGCTTCGTATCATGGGAAAAGCAATAGGCTGTGGGTTCAAATCCCACCGAAGGCTT